>CBFGVX010000005.1:0-64893 GCA_965652425.1 uncultured bacterium
TCTTGGAGGCATGGGGCGGGCTGTCGGTCAAAGATGGATACATTCAGCGAAGCGCGAGACCACCTCGGTTCACGAATACCGCGAGATTCCTGGATTGGTTCAACCAGCAAGGTGTTGAACTTGTGCTGGCCAACAACATCGAAGCGGAGCAGTCGCCGGTTGTGGTGATCCATCTGCGACAGCCGCGGCTTTCGGATCCCAACGAGATGCGCAGCGACCCATTCTGGGAGTTTGGAAGTTTCGGTTGCACCGGTTGTCATGCAAAAAATGTCATGCACCGGGCGAGGATCGATGAGCTCGAAGGCGTTCGAATCGCGTTTGCGCAAGGCGGACCGGATGGGTTCAAACTTGTGATGCTCACTCCGCATGTTCGGGTGGTCAAGCACGCGAGCCGGTGCGAACTGAGATGGGATCCGTCGGCGCGACCGTTTCGATACCAGCGAGCGCCGCTTCTCATCGATAATGAGGGGAGGACTGATTTTCCCATGTTCAAACGGGGACTTCACGCGGATCGAGAGTCTTGGTGTGGCCGTTTCTCGAGCAAGTTCCGTTCGCGCCGAACTCCGCTCCGAGAGGAGGTGGCAAAGGAACTCGTCGGCATCTATCAAGCGATGCTGGACCGGGGAGAGCCCGATGCATTGGCCAGCGAATATGTAGAGGCGCTCCCCTGTCTGCCCAACACGGTCGACACCGATCGGAAGCAGACGTATGAACAGTTCGTGCTTCAGGCACGAGGGCGAGTAACGCGACCAAGACGGTGCTGATATCACGTAGATGCACTCGGAGCGGGATTTGAGGCGGTTTCGACGAGCACGCTGGCGGAGGATTGCTTCTGGCTTCGGAAAGCCACTGCATACCCGACACTGTTCCCCATCTGAGAAGACGTACCCGCAACTTCGGGTTCGTTCTTTCTCAATCTCAGCAGTAGACTCTGTGTAATCGACAATGGCGACGGAGAGCTGCGAATGGCCGCGTTTAGTTCCACATCTCAAGGGGGGTTGCTGAGACAGAGGCGTTTTTGCTTTCTCGTCATATTTGTGCTTCTTCTCGTGGTTGGTCTTTGGTATTGGCTGGGTTTCAAGCCTCCGATAGGAGACGCAGGTGAGCAGCCGAATGATCCTCTTCATCAACGCCGTGGGACCTTCGGCGATCAGTTCGGAGCAGTCAACGCGCTCTTCTCCGGACTGGCTTTTGCTGCCGTCATTGGCGCGTTGTACCTGCAGCGACGTGATCTCGTAGAGGCTAGTCGGCAGCATGCCGACACTCTCCGCACGCAAGTTCTGCTCCAGCTGATGGACGAGATCCGAAGCAGAGAATGGGGCAATGCCCACTACATCCTCGCGCAACGCAAGGGATGGCGTGATTCTGAGATTGCCAGAGAATTTAAAATGGAACGCGAGCACAGACCGCTTACGGGCGAGCTGAATCAATGCCGTAGAAGTTTCGTGCGACCCTTCTTCAAGGTATGGCATCTTCACTGCGCGGGCGTGGTTAGCCCTGCGCTTGCGAGGCAGATCATCACGCCAAACATGGCAAAGACAGCACTCGGCATAGTGAAGCTGTACTTCGAGCTCATAGCCAAAGAAATCGATCCGGGTCAGGAATTGGCTGAGTCGGAAAGGGAGTTCTTTAACTTCGTTGATGGCTTGTACAACAAACGCACACGCGTAACGCCGGGGAGTCGCCTGGAACAATGGCAGCAGTTCTTCAAACATCACATCCCCGATCCCTAGACCTTGACCCGCTTGCCGGTGAACACCTTTTGCAGCTGAACGACGTCATCGCAGTACAGCGGGTCGATTTTCAGAGCAACGGCGGACTGTTCGGAAGCAATGCTCACATCCCACTCCCGCTCTCCACGACTTCACCGGTCGAGATCCCCGGTTGCTCAACCCCATCCGAGTCGTACCGCTTGGCCACCTCACCGGTGAACCGCTGCCACCTGCGCACCGCGACATCCACGAACGCGGGTGAGATCTCCATCGCGAAGACCCGGCGGCCCTCCTGCTCGCCAGCGATGATCTGCGAGCCCGACCCGCTGAAGGGCTCGTAGCAGACCTGGCCACGCTGGGTGTGCTTGCGCATCGGCCGGGCGAAGATCTCGACCGGCTTCTGCGTCGGGTGCTCGTTGCCGCTGACCCGGCTCTTGGTGCCGCCCAGGCCGTCCTCCCAGCCCAGTTCCCAGACAGAGTTCATCTCCATCGAGTGATCGCCGTCGTGCCCGGGCATGCTCCCCTTGACCCAGCCCATCATGCAGGGCTCGTGGCGGAAGTGCCAGAACACGCGGCCGAAGACCGGGGTCGGCTTCACCCACACCACCGACTGATGGTCGAGGATGCCCAGGTCCGCCCAGATGCTTTGGATGACGCCGCAGCGCTTGTGGGCGTGCCAGCAGTAGATCGCGGCTCTGGGGACCACGATCCGCACGATGTTCTCGAACACGGCCCGGAAGAAGGTCTCGGCATCGACGATGTCGATCTCGCGGTAGTTCTCCGTCCAGTCCTTGCCGGTTCCGTTGGGACGCTCCCCGGTGTAGTCGACCAAGTAGGGCGGGTCGGTCGAGACCAGCGCGGCCTTCTGGCCGTCCATGAGCCGGTCCACATCGACGGGGCTCGTTGAATCGCCGCAGAGCAAGCGGTGCCGGCCAAGAACCCAGAGATCGCCAGCGCGAGTGACCACATCCCCTTCGGCTGGGGGTTCGGGTGTTTCATCGGGAGGGGTGTGGCCCGCGCTGCCGGCCGGAGCCAGAAGCGCATCGAGCTGGCTCTGCTCGAATCCCAGCATCGACCAGTCGATCCCGGCGTCCTGCAGGTCGGCCAGTTCGAGGGGTAGCAGGTTCATGTCCCAGGTGGCGAGTTCGCCGGTCTTGTTGTCGGCAATCCGGAGCGCCCGCACCTGCTCGGGCGAGAGGTCCCTAGCGACATGCACCGGCACCTTGGCCAAACCGAGCTTGGCAGCGGCCTTCAGGCGCGTGTGACCCGCGATGACGATGCCGTCCCCGTCGACCACGATGGGCTGGCGGAAGCCGAACGTGCGGATGCTCTCGGTAACGGCTTCGACGGCCTGATCGTTGATCCTGGGGTTGTTCTCGTAGGGCCGGATGTCGGCCAGGGGCTTCATCTCGATCTTCATGGGGTGGTCCTCGGAGTCCTCGGCCGCGTGTGGAACGGGCATCCGGACAGGTTGAAGTAAGTCAGTCGCTAATGGCTGCTGTTCCCGCGGGGGGAGGAGGGTGTTTTTGGCCCGGAAGGACCCGTGGCGATCCTGCTCTGATCTGAACCTGTGACCCTCTGCCCCTCGCGCTCTCTCGCCCACTGGCGGCGGATGTTGGCCCGTGTGGCGTCCTGGCGGGTTGAGCCGAGCCTGAGGCGATCGCGGGAGCGGGGCGACAGACGGGCCGTGTGGCGAGAGCGCTTCGGGCTTCTTGCGCTTCTTTCCTTCTTTCCCGGGGGGTGTCGCGCGAGCAAACAGGTCGCGAGAGGGAGGGGTATGGAAAGAACGGAAAGAAGTGAAAGAAGTCATTTTTGATAGCGCCACCCCTCATCCCAGACCCCTTTCCTTCGCACTTCCTTCCGCTTCGTTCCCGACATACCGGTACACGGTGGCGCTGCGTCCCCCGGTGTTGCGTGTCTCTTCAACGATGTCGCCGCGTTCCTTGAGCGTCTCGATGATCTGATCGAGATGGCTCTTCTCGAAGCGCGTCTTGCGCAGCAAGAGCGAGCGGTCGATCTGCTGGCCCGGGGCTTCGATGATGTGACGCAGGCACTTAGTCGCTGCCGCGTCAAACGGGCTGCTGGACGTGTGCAACTCGAACGCCACAAGCATCCGCCGCGTCAGGTGCAGCACGATCCCATTGGCCCACTCGACTGCGTCCACATCGATAGCGGGCATCTCATGGTCCTCGCTCACGGCGTAGAGCAGTGCGAGCTTGCTGGTGTGCTCTGCGACCCTTGCCCAGACAGTCGCGGCTGCGGCGTTCCCGTCATGGATGGCCCGGTCGTACTGGTCTTCGTGGTGCTGCCTATGATGGTCGGCGAGCGATTCAGCCTGGGGGGTCAGGGGGACGATGCGCGGTGCGATGGCCTCGCCCGAGTGGACCGCTTGCTTGGCCCACCATCGCGCGGTCGCCAGAACCGTTTCGGGCGGATCCAGCCTGCCCGCCCGCCTGCCTCGGCCTCTCCTGCTCGCTTCCAGAACGATCGAGCGACCCAGCAGGCCGTTTGTGAGCATGCGATCGGAGAGGGCGGCGAAGAAATGCTGCGGGATGGCCGAGCCGTACAGCACCAGATTGGGCTGGTCGATCGAGCGGCTGACATCCTGTTTGGCCAGCTTCCGTATCGGCACCACGGAGTTGGCCGACGAGTACGCGCTCAGCAGCGTCGCCATGATCGACTCATAGCGCGCATCGCGCGATCGGCCGATCGCCTGCAGCAGGCTGTCGAACTCGTCGGTCTGAACGAGCATCGACGGAGTACGCAGCAGCGCATCCTGGATGCCCTCGCCCGAGCCGAGCTGATCGCCCAGGCAATCGATGAGCCCGGCTCCGTGGAGGATCCTGGCGTTGAGCTTGCGCGGCCAGTCTTTGCCAGCTCCCGAAGGGGCGAGCGTGACGATGTAGATGTTGGGCCGAACGTCGCCAGGATCGCGAACAACTCGTCCCGCGAGAAAGGCCTGAAGCGCCAGCGCGCCTCCGAAAGCCAGCACGGGGTTGGGGTACGGCGCGGTCTCAAGGCAGTGATCCATGACCTGGCCGATGAACCCGGGCACATGCAGCCTGTCGGCCGTCAGGAGATCTTCGGCCTTCTTGGGCGGCGGCGATGGTCTGGGGGTCGTCGCAGCGACGGGATGATCCGACCGATCCTGAAGAAGCCACTCTCGGGGCTTCTCGTGGGGCTTGGTGGCGGCATCGGTGACTTTGTGAAGCATCTGGTGTTCACTCCATGGCGGTTCGCAGCGCGGGTTGAAGCGATCTAGCAGCAGTGACATGGCCTGCTGCTCGGTGAGCCCGAACCCGTGGACCATCGCGGTCGCTGCGGAGTAGGTATGGCTGTGGCCGCCCTGACCGGCGATCGCCGCGGGCATGGCGTCGAGGTATGCCGCAGCTCTGCGCAGCCGTACCTCGTCGTTGCAGTTCATTGGTTCTGTGATCGGCGTCCGCTGCGGTGCCCGGCGCTCGGGGATCCGGTGACCGCGTAGTTCGCAGACCGCTCGATGCAGCCGGTCAATCGAATCCCGGAGAATGTGGCCAGCGACTGTCGTGGGGACAGCGCTAAGCACGTCGTACCGGCCCCCATCGGGATGAGTGCTCGGTCCGACCATGGACTGGCCGCCGGTCGAACGCATCTCGACGATCATCTCGTTCGTGACGGGATCTCTGAACTGCTTGGTCGGCAGATCGGGAGCGATGTACCAGCGGTGCGATCTGGGCCTGCCTTCCCTGCCCGTGACCGCGCCCGTGTGGGGCAGGTACTCGTCGGCAAGTTCAACCGCCTCGTTGCAGTCCAGATCGACGTCGATGAGCCAGCCCGAGGGTTCTCCGGTCAGAATGCTGATGTTGCCCGGTCCCGCGAAATGCTCGTCAAGAGTGGCGTGAGTGACCCGGAAATCAGGCCAACGCTTGAAGGCAGCACCCTTTTGATCTCTAGGGACCGGAACGGGTTGCCAGCCACGCGCGAGGTAGCGGGTGGCAGCATCCAGCCGACTGCTGTCGGGATGCGGGTGGACCGTTTCGCCGGAAGGTACTTGCCTCATACCAGTACCTATCTGTGCGCGGGGTCCGATTTGTTGCGCGCGATCAGCAGAAAAGTGTACGATCGAATGCTAAGTGATTGCTTCGCAGATATTTACGCAACGCCGATGAGTTGCTTGAGCTGTTCGATACCCTTGCGGTACTTGCGACTCACCGTTCCGGGATTGAGGCCGAGCTCAGACGCGGCTCCAGCCCCCGATGTCTGCGTCACAAGGCGAACGACTCGTTCGACGTCCCGAGGAAGGCGATGCAGGGCCAGTTCCATCTCCGGGCTCAGACCGGCCTGTTCACTGACATCAATCCGCTGGGCGTCGGCGATGGACTGGGCCACGGAGGGCGGGATAGGCTGCGGCGGCTTGCGAGCGTTGTGCAGAGATCGAGCTGTCTCGCAGTACCACATATCGGCAACGGACTTTGCAAAGGGTCTCGGGTGCCCCCGGTCGGTGGTGTAGCCTCGAAACGCGGCAATGATCTTGTGCCAGCAGTCCTGCTCAAGGTCGTCGGCGTGGTCACGCGGCAGGCTGAACAGCTTGCAGAGCTTGGCGGCTCGGAACGACACCCGCTTCTTGGTCGCCGGGCATTCCACGATCCAATCCGTCGCCTCGTCAGGCGTCTGGGGAGTGAGGGTCAACGCTTGGGAGTCGTGTGCCATGCATGAATCATGGTGGCTCGGGGCTGGCTGTAAACCGCCGGGTCTGTGCCGAAATCGATTTTCACGCATGCGCGCGCATATTCACGGATCCGGCGCGGGCTTTTTGTTAACCGACATCGAGTTCCGCGCTGCCGAGTCCTTTGTCCATGAGATCCTGTGTGATCTCGTCAGGCCATCGCAGACGCATGTCGTTGAGACAGTAGTACTGTATGGTCCTGGTCTTGCGGGTGCGAACCTTGTTGAGTTCTTCGTCCTCACCGAGAGCATGGCGGAGTTTGGTTTTCACCGTCTTTGGAAACGACCGCATCGGGAGCCATCGCAGCCCGTCATCCTCAGAGATATCGCTTTGCAGGTCCTTTGGCGGAGGCTCAGTTCCCTGAACCTGAGCCAGAAGGTCACGCGCCCTGACCCGTTCGATATGCAGCAGGCTGTCGAGGTCGCGGGGTATGGGCAGGACATCGGTCCGGATGCACCGCTCTTCGAAGATTTCCAGCGGATCACGGCTTTCGCGATAAGAGAGGTCCTCGGCACGCTCCCATTCGTCAGCCACAAAGTTCATCACGAACGTAGCGAGCATGTGGGCACTGGAAGCCTTCCAGTGACCGACCCTAACCGGCTCGCGAGAGCCCATGGTCCGCGCGAGGAAGTCGCTAAGGGTCTCGAGTTCCTGCACGAATAGTGGGGACTTCTTTCGAAGCTTCTCGACCGCTTTATTGATGGTGCGTCGGGCCTCGCTTCGATCCTCTTCGAAGCCGGAACTGAGCGCGTTCAAGACGCTCTTCACGATGACGATGTATGTCTCAAGTTCCGCGCTCATGTACTCGAAGTATGTTTCGAGCATCTCGTCATCCACCGGCCGGCTGATGAGCTCATAGAGAGCGGTCTTAAACCGCTCGTCATCCCAGCTCTCCCGGAACGCTTGGGCATGGAGGCGTTCAGCACTCGAACGAGGCTCCCGGCGTCCCATCAGGAGGTCGAACCGGTCAGCACCGATCGAGGCACGGTACGCCGCGTAGGAATGCAGCATCTTGTCGTACTCGGGGGTGCCTTCTTTGGGTGCATCCGGCACACGGGTGAGAACCTCACGGGCAGCCTCGAAGTCCTGCTCGGTGGGCTTGCGGTCGCGTTTTGTCTTCGATACGTCGTCGGTCATGCAGATCGTCTAACCCGGCCAGAGTCGAAAGAGCCGAACGACGGGCATCGCGGGACGGCTCATTCAGGGCGATTCGTGGTCAGTCTAGCCCACATCGCCCGCTGCTTGGCCCAGCAGAACTCCCGCAGGATCGGCCGGATATGCCGCTCGGCCACGGGATCGCAGCCTTTGACCGTCCGGGGCAGGAACAGGATCTCCTCGATAATGTCGGGGGCTAGGAAGTTCATATTCATGATCTGGGAGGTCCGGGCCCGGGTCACATGCCCCAGCCGGGCCAGCTCGGCCTGATCGGCGATCTGCCCGTCGGCGATCAGGTGCTCGCAGCGGATCGCCAGGGCCATCAGCCGCGAGATCCGCGGGATCCGGCCCTCGTTGACCGGCTTGACGGGGGCCTCGCCGGCTTTGAGCTTCTTCTGGCCGGACCGGCCCGTCGTGAAGTGGACCTTCTCGGTGATTGTGCTACTCACGCCGCGGCCTCCTCGCTCGTGGTCTTGGGTTCGTCTCGCGCCGGTTCGGGCAGCGGCACCCCCTCGAAGAAGATCACGCTGAGCGTCTCCTCCTCGGGGTCCCAGTCCACCCGCTCAATGAGCATCCGGATCAGATCGATCCGCTCATCGCGCTTCATGCCCTTCCACAGGGCATCGAAGTTCTCGGCGAGGCCCATCGCCTCGTCCGGATCGGCCAGCAGGGCCCCGATCGTGATCGTCAGCCGCTCGACCGTCGTCTTCGCGATCGAGCCCATGACCTCGTCCTGATTGACGACGTCACGGATCTTGCCCACCACGAACTTCTCGAGGTCGTCAGCGGGCAGAGACGCGACGGGGCAGCTCGACCACCCGTGCTTCTGGGCGCGGCTGCAGACGTAGTACCGGTAGAGCCTCGAACGGGATGAGGAGGACCTCGCCTTGGGGTCCGCGGCCTTGCTGACCGCATGGTGGATCATCGCGCAGTCGCAGTGCGCGCAGCGGACCAGACCCTTGAGCAGGGCGTTGTGGGTGTTGCAGACCCGAGAGCCGTGGTCCTCACGGTTGGCGTCCATCCGGGCCTGCGCGGCGTCGAAAGTCTGCTGATCGACGATCGCCTCATGCTCGCCCTCGTAGATCTGGTCGTGGTGCTTGACCTTGCCCAGATATACCGGGTTCTTGAGGATCCGCAGGATCAGGTTCTTGCTCAGGGGCTTGCCGCCCATCACCCGCTCGGTCTTGGCCGTCCATGACTTGGTCGTCCAGCCGAGGTGGCGGCAGGCGACTACCACTGGCATCACCCGGCCGTGCTCGAGGTACAGCTGGAAGATCTTCCGGACCCGGTCCGCTTCCTCGGGGTTCACGGCCAGCGTGTTGCCCCCGGGTTGGTGGACGACGTCGTAGCCCAGCACCGGCTTGCCGCCCGCCCACTTGCCCTTGCGGCGGGCCGCGGCGATCTTGTCGCGGGTCCGTTCCGAGCAGAGCTCCCGCTCGAACTGGGCGAAGCTCAAGAGCACGTTCAGCGTCAGCCGGCCCATGGAGTTCGAGGTGTCGAACGACTGGGTGACGCTCACGAACGAGGCGTGGTGCTTGTCGAGCGTCTCCATCAGCCGCGCGAAGTCCGTCAGGGAACGCGTCAGCCGGTCGACCTTGTAGCAGACCACCACGTCGACCTTGCCGGCCTCGATGTCCTCGAGCAGGCGCTTAAGAGCCGGGCGCTCGACGTTGCCGCCGGTGTAGCCCCCGTCGTCGTAGCGGTCGGGCAGACAGGTCCAGCCCTGGCCCTTCTGGCTGGCGATGTAGGCCTCAGCGCTCTCGCGCTGGGCGTCGAGCGTGTTGAAAGACTGATCGAGGCCCTCGCTGGTGCTCTTGCGGGTGTAGATCGCGCAGCGAACGAACGGGTTTGAGGGCTTCGCGCGGCTCACCGTCCGGTCTCCTCTAAGTGCTTCTTGGCTCGCTTCTTCGTCTTGCTGAGCCCGAAGAACAGGTGCCCGTTCCAGTGGGTGCCGGTGATGGCGTCGGCGATGGCCGTCAGCGACTTGTAGAGCCTGCCCTCGTACTCGAAGCCGTCTTTGAGCACGGTGGCGCGGTAGTCCGCGCCCTTGTACGTGCGGCTGAGGACCGTCCCCGGGATCGGCAGTCGCGGGTCGCGCGTGGAGACCTTGCCTTCCAGCGTCCGCAGGCCCGCGCCGGCGGAAGGCTCGGCGGTCGTGGGGGGCCGGACCCGCAGGTCCTCATCGCGGGCGAGCTCCTGCGCCCGGGCCTTGGCCCGTTCACTCAGCCCGCCCTCGCGGATGGCCTGCTCGCGCCACGCGATGCGCCGGGTCAGCCATTGGCGGTTGCCCGACCGTGTCTCCTCGCCGAACAGTTCGCGGTAGCGATCCCGCAGCTCGGACGGGGACATGTCCTGGATCGAAGCGATCAGGGCCTCGGTATCCGGATCGGGCTCTATAGAGGTATCGGTCGCGTTGTTCATCGCGGGTCGTGCTCCTTGCCGGTGGAGTGGGGCTCTCGCTCTCTGGCCCGTTCACCGGTGGGGACACTGATCCCTGAAACGGCCGACAGATCAAGCCCGATCGGGGCGTCTCCGCGTGGATCGGGCGGATCCTGGGCAGAAATCTCGATGATCCGGGCCGACGCGGCGGCCAGGAGGGCGATCGCGCGCGAAAACCGCGGCGAGAAGCCGTCAATCGAGAAAGCCGGGGAGTCGGGGTCGGTCGCAGGCACGGTGAAGGTCCTTGCTCAGAGAGCGGGAGGGGTTCACCAGTACCTATCTGCATGTCGGGGGCGAAGTGTTGCGCCCTGCCCGAGCAGAATGCTGACAAAAATTTTGAATGTGGATCGGTTCCAGATCGGGAACACCTAAGCGTCTGCTCGACAGGGTTTTAGCCATATCGTGCGGCCGAGCGAATCGAAGAAATCTAGGAAAATGTAGTCATGCTACAAGAATTTCGATTTGACGAGGCATCGATGCGTGATAGTATCCGATTCGTAGGCGGTCTACACATGAAAAAACCCGGTGCTGTGAACACCGGGCGGAGTCCTGAACAAGACCGGCGAGGCCGGATGCGCAAGACCAGTTACGAGCATTCAAGTGCTCCCGAGTGCATCAGTCAAGCCTTGGTCGCAAAGAAGAGCGGAGGCAATCCACTAGCGAGACCAAGAACGTGCCGCCCGGCGCGTGGCGGCAAGCACTCCATTGCACTCAATCCACCAAGGAAATTTCTGAATGCTCACAACCGCAACAGTCACTTCGAAGATCAAGGCATACATCCAATCTCACGGGGGTCGTTACTCCGCCTGGTATGTCGGGATTGCCGCGAATCCGAAGAACCGGCTCTTCTCAGAGCACCGGGTCGACCAGCACCGTGATGCCTGGATCTTCAGCGATGCCGGCTCCGAAGCCGCAGCTCGCCTCATCGAGAAGCACTTCATCGCTCTCGGATGCCGAGGCGGTGACGGGGGCGGAAGCATCGCCACCAGGTATGTCTACGCCTTCCGAATGAACTGACCCCTCAGCATCGCCCAACCGGAGAAGTGCCGGCGGGTGGAAACGCCCGCCGACGCAATCATGAATACTCAACACGTACAACTCGACCTGATCGCCGAAGTCTTCGGCGGCTACTACGAACGGGGGACGGCGAAAGACGACCCGTCCGGTTCTCACCGGCTCGTGCTGATCGGGTCCATCGACTCGCAAGCCGGACATCGCCTGAATCTCGACCATTGCCCGAGATTCACGCCCGGAAAGGATCCGGGTCCGGCGGTCCTCCGATCCGGTGATCTTCTGATCCCGGCCCGTGGCGACCGTCACGACATCCCTCTGGTCGACGAATCGCTCAATGAACAGCCCCTCGTCGCCTCCTCCTTTTTATATCTCGTTCGACCCACCACCCCCGACGTTGATCCGCGATACCTTGCTTGGTGGCTGAACCAGCGCAGCGCGCAGTCCACCTTACGCGGATTCACGAAGGGAACGAAGATACCGTTCCTGTCGGTTAAATCGGTCCGGAATCTGGAAATACCGGTTCCAGTTCTCAGCGTGCAGCGCCGCATCGCAGAAGTAGACGGTTTGGCCGCTCGAGAGGCCGCAATCATGTCTCAGTTGATTTCGGTTCGATCGCGCCTATACGAAGCCGTGACCGTTCAGCTCGCACTTGAAGGATATGGCGAATGATAACCATCTCGCAAGCAAACGAACGCCAGCGAAAGCGGAAAGAGGCACTCGATGATTTATCGCGATTGCTCAAAGACCGCAGGTCAATCATGGTCATCCATTATTCGTGCGAGAGCTTCTACGAGCGAACTGACGGAACATCCCCACGAATTACTTCGTTGGCGGTACGGAATTTCTCGACAGGACAGACGGCCTCGTTTTCCATTCACCAAGTCGCCGAACGACACGCTCTCCCTGGCGAGCAGATTACTCAGCAATATGACGAACTCGAGAAAGAGATGCTCAAAGAATTCAATGCGCATCTTGCACAGCATCGGGATAAGTGGTGGGTTCACTGGAACATGCGGGATGTCAACTATGGGTTTGCGGCGATCGCGCATCGCTCGCGGGTTTTGGGTCTTGAGCCGACCGATCTCGTTGAGGACCGGCTCTTCGACTTGGCGAGAACCATGCACCGGCTCTACGGGGCTACCTACGCTCCTCATCCGCGTTTGAAGAACATCGTTGAGATGAACAAAATTTCGAACAAGGACATGCTTGACGGCAAAGGGGAAGCCGATGCCTTCGAGGCCAGGGAGTATGTCAAATTGCACCAGTCAACGCTGCGAAAAGTGGATATTCTCGCGAACCTTCTGGAACGCGTTGAGGATGGGCGGGTGAAAACCGCCGCGACGCGTCAGGAACAGTTTGGTTCGCGTCTTGCAGCTCTTGCGGCTTTGCTACAAGAGCATCCTCTCGCCATCGTCGTACTCGCACTCGCGGGTCTCATCGGGTTTATCATCACATTGATTGGAATCTTCATCTGATGACCAAGCACAACACCAAGCAGATCGCCGACGCCGTGTGGGCCGCCTGTGACACCTTCCGCGGCGCGGTCGATCCGGCCAACTACAAGAACTACGCACTCACCATGCTGTTCCTGAAGTATCTCTCCGACATGATGCTCGACCGGCGTTTAGAGCTCATGGAGAAATACAAGGGCGACGAGTCCCGCGTCGAGCGGGCACTCCGGAACGAGCGATTCCATCTTCCCACTGGATCCGACTTCCGCGATCTCTACGCGAAGCGCGAAGCCGATAACATCGGTGAGCTGATCAACATCGCTCTGGCTAGTCTCGAAGACGAGAACAAGGCCAAACTCGAGAATGTCTTCGGCAACATCGACTTCAACAGCGAGGCCGAACTCGGCGACACCAAGGAGCGCAACGCCCGCCTGAAGAACCTGCTCGAAGACTTCAACAAGATCGACTGTCGCCCCTCGCACCTCGCCGGGCGCGACACCATCGGCGATGCCTACGAGCGGCTCATCGGCTGGTTCGCCGCGGGTGCCGGCAAGAAGGCGGGCGAGTTCTATACCCCGCCCGAAGTGTCCACGCTCCTCGCGAAGCTCCTGAAGCCGCAAGACGGCGCACGCATCCTCGACCCCGCCTGCGGCTCTGGCTCGCTGCTCATCAAGGTCGCCAGCGAAGTCGGCTCGGACAACTTCGCCGTCTTCGGACAGGAGTCCAACGGCTCCACCTGGGCGCTCTGCAAGCAGAACATGTTCCTGCACCAGATGGACCAGGCCCGCATCGAGCGATGCGACACGCTCCGCTCACCCAAGCTTCTCAATGACGACGAGCTCATGCGCTTCGACATCGTCGCCGCCAATCCGCCCTTCAGCCTCGACAAGTGGGGCCAGGAGGAGGCCGGGAAGGACCGCTTCAACCGCTACTGGCGAGGCATCCCGCCCAAGAGCCGCGGCGACTACGCCTTCATCAGCCACATGATCGAGACCGCGATCGATGGGCACGGGCGCGTGGGCGTCATCGTACCCCACGGCGTGCTCTTCCGCTCGGGTGCCGAGGGGCGCATCCGCCGGAGTCTCATCGAAGACAACCTGCTCGACCTCGTCGTCGGCCTGCCGCCCAACCTGTTCTACGGCACCGGCATCCCCGCCGCCATCCTCATCTTCGACAAGTCGCGGAAGGGCGACGCCAAGCGCGACACGGTGCTCTTCATCGACGCCAGCCGCGAGTTCGAGCAGGGCACCAACCAGAACCGCCTGACCGAGGACAACATCGAGAAGATCCTCGCGACTTACGCGGCGTACGAGAGCGTCGAGAAGTACGCCCAAGCCGCGACGGCGGAGGAGCTCGCCGAGAACGACTTCAACCTGAACATCCCGCGGTATGTCGACACCTTCGAGGACGAGGAGGAGATCGACATCGAAGCGACGCAGGCGGAGATTGAGCGGCTGGAGACGGAGTTGGTCGAGGTCCGTGGCAAGATGGTGGCGACGCTGAAGGAGCTCGGTGTTGCAACATCCTGAGTGGCCCATCATGAAGCTTGGCAAGTTGTGCAAGACCCAGTATGGGACGTCGGCTGCAACGACCTCCGATGGTGAACAGCATGTCCTAGGAATGTCAAACATCGGGAACGGTCGTGTGGATCTTGCAGATCTGTCGCGAGTTTCTCTGTCTGAACGGGGAGCGAGCACATTGCGTCTTCGTCAGTACGACGTCCTATTCAATCGCACGAATAGCAGAGCTCTCGTTGGCAAGGTCGGCATCCTCATGCAGGAACCGAAGATGCCAACCGTTTTCGCCTCGTACCTTGTTCGCCTGATCCCGAACGAGCGGGTCAGACCGCTATGGCTCGCCTACGCAATGAACTCAGGCATTACTGGGCGATCGATCGCTCGGCTCATCACGCTTGGCGTGAGCCAAGCGAACATCAATCCAACTGAGTTGTTGAAGTGGGTGACCATTCCGGTGCCTCCGGTTGAGATTCAGGATTATCTGCTTGGCCGTCTCAACGACTTCGACAGTGCTGCGGAAAACACTCGGTGGCAGATTGATGCCCTGAAGCATCGCCTCCGCGGCCTGATGCAGCAGCTCCTGACCGGCCGCCGCCGCCTGCCGGCGTTCGCGGGCGAGGCGTGGGAGGAGGTTTATATCGGCGACATCGGCGAGGAGACCTCTGAGCGTTGTGGTGATCGTGAGGACATCATGGTCCTGTCATGCACGAAGAGCGTCGGCCTTGTTGATTCCCTGGAGTACTTCGGCAGGCAGGTTTTCGGCGACGACCTCAGCAACTACAAGGTCGTGCACCATGATCAGTTCGCGTATGCGACCAATCACATCGAGGAGGGCTCCATCGGACTGCTCACGCACCGCGAGGCCGGACTGGTCAGTCCGATGTACACGGTCTTCAAGACCAACGGGCAGGTGGATACCCAGTTCCTGTACCGCGTGCTGAAGACCGAGCGGTACCGCCAGAAGTTTGAAGCCTGGACCTCGGCGTCCGTGAATCGACGCGGAGGCCTCCGGTGGAACGAGTTCTCCCGCATCAAAATCCCGCTTCCCTCACTGGACGAGCAGCGTGCCATCGCCGACATCTTCGACACCGCTCAACGCGAGATCGAACTGCTCGAGCAGCTCCGCGAGCAGATCCAGCTCCAGAAGCGTGGTCTGATGCAGAAGCTGCTGACGGGGGAGATCCGGGTGAAGGGAGGCACGCTTGCCGTCTAAATCGCTTAAGACATTCGAGACCAAACTCGTAACTGAAGTTGAGCGTCTGATCGACACGCACGGCTACCTGAGCGATCACCATTACAACGGTCGTCAAGGTCGACGAGGCTTGGGGCATGTGACGCGAAGTGGGATCATCATGCTCTGCGCCGGATGGGAGCGGTACATCGAACTTGCGATTCGCGAGACGGCTACTCACATGTCGGAGCGTGCGACATCACCGAAGGATCTACCGACGGATGTTCAGAAGGAGCTGGTGAGGTACGTCAAGGATCACAAGAATGAACTGCGTGCCTTGGATCTTGCCGGAGATGGATGGGAGGCAATCTACAGCATCGTGGTCGAGCAGAAAACGGGGTCACTCAATACGCCCAAGAGCACCAAGATCGACCTCCTTTGCAAACAACTGCTTGGCATCCCTCAACTCTCGGACTGCTGGTCAGCTGGGGCGGCAGATGTGGATGACTTCGTGACCGTTCGCGGAGGAATCGCCCACACCGGAAGCGACGCGACCTATGTGACCATTGCTGGCCTGCGGTCGAATCGCGATTTGATCTGCGAGGTGGTTCGCGAAACCGACAACAGATTAACCGAGTTTGTGAAGGCTGAATTCCCAAGCCATGATGTTCCATGGCGGAGAAAGTTGCAATGAGTGCAAAGCCTTTCGAGCTTGACGATGATGGCCGTCGCTTGTTCGGGAACCGATGCGGTGGTTTCGGTAACTGTCTAGGAGTGGGGGCCTAGTGATGGAAGCACAACACGAAGTTATCCCCCGTTCCGATGAGGACGCCACCAGCCAGCTTCCTGCCCTCAAGGTGCTCATGAACCTCGGCTGGAAGTATCTGACGCCTGAAGTGGCCCTCGCCCTTCGCGGCGGACGCACATCCGAGGTTCTGCTGCACGGCGTTCTTGAGGATTGGCTGCGGGCGAACAACCGGATCGAGTATCGCGGCGAGTCCGTGCCATTCACTGAGGCGAACATCGCCTCGGCGATCTCAAACCTGCGTGATGAGCAGGACGACGGGCTCGTCCGCACCAACGAGAAGATTTACGACCAGCTCCTCCTCGGGAAGTCTCTGAAACAACTCGTGGTCGGAGACAGCAAGAGCTTCCAGTTGAAGTACATCGACTGGGACAACCCAGAGAACAATGTCTACCACATCACCGAGGAGTACCCAGTGGATCGGTCGGGCTCGCAGAAGACCTACCGCCCTGACATCGTGCTCTTTGTGAACGGCATCCCGCTCGGCGTGATCGAATGCAAGCGCGGCGACCTCGGTCCCGGCAAGCCCGCGCCGGTCGTTCAGGCGATTGAGCAGCAGGTTCGGAATCAGAAGGCCGACGGCATCCCGAAGCTCTACTGGTACTCGCAGGTCCTTGGAGCCCTCTCTCCGGCCGGCATGGCCCCAGTCGACGAAGAGTCCGAGGAGTACGCGTCCGAGGCGAAGCTCCCGGCCCGCTACGCGACCACGGGGACGCCGCGGAAGTTCTGGGCGAGCTGGAAAGAGTCCACGCTTTCGAGCGGCGAAAGGGAGATCTCTGACGAATCTATCGAGAAGGCCGTCAACGCTCAGTTGTCTTCAGAGGACATTGCTCGCCTCCTCGGGCATCGGTCTCCGAGTGTGCGGGCGGATTTCATCGCCGCGGAGTCGGAAGGGCGGCTGGTGACGGAGCAGGATCGGCTGCTCTGCAGCGTGTTCTCTCCCCAGAGACTGCTGCGACTGGCTCACCGGTACATCGTATTTGATGCGGGCGTGAAAAAGGTCGCTCGCTACCAGCAGTATTTCTGCGTCGAGAAGATCCGTCAGCGCATCCGAGATCTCGGCGAAGACGGCACCCGGCGTGGTGGCGTCGTCTGGCATACACAGGGGTCGGGGAAGAGCCTCACAATGGTCATGCTTGCCAAGGCAATCGCGATGGATCGCGAGCGGGGTGAACTGGTTGGGGCCGAGAGCGGCGCACGAATCGTACTGGTCACTGACCGCGTCGATCTCGATGACCAGATCTACCGCACCTTCAAGCACTGCGGGCTGAAGGTCCTGCAGGCGAACAAGGGAAGCGATCTCGTCAGGCTTCTGGCCGATACTGAGGCGAAGATCGTCACGACGGTGATCAATAAGTTCGATGCTGCACTCGGCAAGGAGCAGGTCTGCATCGACGACCCGAATGTCTTTGTCCTCGTGGATGAGGGGCACCGCACCCAGTTCGGTATCCGGCACTCCACCATGCGCCGTGTATTGCCCAACGCGTGCTACATCGGGTTCACCGGTACGCCCGTCCGGAAAGACGACCGAAGCACGGTTGAGAAGTTCGGCGGCATGATCGACGCTTACACGATCAAGCAGGCAGAGCAGGACCGAGCCGTTCTACCGATCGTGTACGAAGGCCGTTATGTCGTCAAGGATGTGAACCAGGCCGAGATCGACGACTGGTTCGAGAAGTACACGGAAGGGCTGTCGGACGATCAGAAGGAAGACCTGCGTAGGAAGGTAAGCACCGAAGACCAGATTATGCAGGCTGATCCGGTGATCCGGCGCATCGCACGCGATGTCTCGGAGCATTACCGCAACTTCCTGCAGGGGACCGGGCTCAAGGCGCAGCTCGTGGCCCCCTCCAAGGCCGCCGCGATCCGCTACAAGCACTGGCTGGACGACCTCGGTGAGGTTCGGGCCGAAGTCCTGATCTCGCCTCCAGATGATCGGGAGGGAGACGAAGACATCTACAAGCCGAACCGGGAGATCGTCAATCAATACTGGAAGGGCATCACGGAGCGATTCGGAACAGATGAGCAGTACGCCAAGCAGCTGATTAACGCGTTCAAGTTCGGTGACACGACCGACCCAGGGAGCGACGCCCCTGAGATCATGATCGTTGTCGACAAGCTCCTCACCGGGTTTGATGCCCCCGAGAACACGGTTCTTTATCTAGCGCGCAAGCTGAGAGAGCACAATCTGCTTCAAGCGATCGCGCGTGTAAATCGCCTCGCGCCGGGCAAGGAGCGCGGGTATGTCATGGACTATCGGGGGGTGCTGCAGGAACTCGATCAGGCGTTCGCGATGTACTCAAAGGATCCTGACGATCCAGAAGCTGCCAGCCTCGGCTATGTCGAGAAGCTGGCGGGGATCGAAACCGCCTGGGAGGAACTGCCGCAGCGTCATGCAGCGTTGCTCGACACCTTCAAGGAGATCGCAGGCAGTCGAGACGCGGAGCGTTACCAGCAGCACTTGGCGGACGAGGCCTTAAGGATCCGCTTCTACGAGCGGTACGCGGCGTTCGCCCGAGTCTTGGATGTCGCGTTGTCGTCCCACAAGTTCTTGGAGCAGACACCCGAGAAAACAGTCGCCAAATACCGGCAGGATCTGAAGTTCTACGGCGAGCTGCGGAGAGCAGTCCGGATTCGATATGCCGAGGTCGTCGACTTCTCCGAGTATGAACCGAAGATCCGTAAGCTCCTCGACCAGTACATCAGCGCGAGCGGTGTCGAAACTATCACCGGCAAGATTGACCTGTACGATCGAGATCAGCGAGCGGCGGCTCTTAAAGCTGCTGGAACCCCTGCCGCGAAGGCAGAGACCATCGCCAGCAACGTCGAGCGGATTCTCGAAACCAAGGTTAGGGAAGAAGATCCAGCGACGTATCTGCGACTGTCGGCCATGCTCCGCAAGGTTATCGAGCAGATGCGGGCTGGTTGGCTTGCTGCTGCCGAAGCCCTCATCCAAGTGGAGAAGATCGAAAGCGAAGTAGTGCGCCCGAGCTCAGACGATGTCCCAATGGCGCTGAAGGACAATCGTCTGGCGGCCGTCTTGTTTCGGAACACTCGAGACAGTCTCGGCGATCACGCTGAAGAGGCAGCGATCGCTATGGATCGGGTCATCCGTGAGAACGCGATCGTGGGCTGGAAGGAGAACGTGGATCGCCAAAAGGCGATGCGTCAGGGAATCGACGACTATCTCTTCGACTTGTCGGGGCGGACCGGGGCCGATTGGCCCATTGAAGTGATAGACCGCGTCATCGATACGTCGCTTGAGCGAGCGAGGGCGGTTCTGTGACGACTCATGCAGGTGAAGGCGGTCTGGAGTTGCGCGTTGGAAGCGAGATCATTCGCTACACCGTCGACCGCGGGGACCGTTCTACCACTCGCATTGTCGCCTACCCCTCAGGAGAGGTTGAGGTACGAACCAGTTGGTCGATGCCAGACTCGAAGGTCGAGGAGGTAGTGCGTCGGCGCGTTCGGTGGGTAATCCGGCAGCGTGAATACTTCGATCAGTTCAGGCCGCGGGATCCGGAGCGTCGATTCGTCTCTGGCGAGACCCTGCGATACCTGGGACGACAATACCGGCTGAAAGTGTGCGATGGGATGTCCGAAGACGCTAAGCTGCGGGGGCGATACCTGGTCGTGACTCTTGGTCCGGGCTCGAGCGCTTCAGATGTCAGGAGGCTCACCCGGGGTTGGTATCGCAGCAGGGCGGATCAGGTGTTTGAGCGGCGGATGGAAGTTTGCGTCGAGCGACTTTCGGCGTATGGCATCGGCGATCATGACTTCCAGTTGCGCTGGATGTCACGGCGATGGGGAAGTTGCTCGTCGGAGGGACGGATCACGTTAAATCCTCTTCTCGTGATCGCACCCATTGACTGCGTGGACTACGTCATAACCCACGAGCTCTGCCATCTCCAGCATCTCGCCCATGACGCCGCGTTCTACAAGCTCCTCGGCACCGTTTGCCCCGAGTGGCAAGCGACCCAGCGACGGCTGAAGCAGGTCGGGCGGCATCTCTCGCTTTGAATGTGACCTGCGGGAGGTCTACAGGCCCTCCCTGCTAACCGCCCCAAAGACTCTCATAGAATCCAACCCCCAAACCGCTCCGACCGGCTGCCGTACGCCGCCGCCTGCTCTCTGCCAGCCGGGCCATTCCGAAACCCGCCAATCCACCGATGAGCCCGGTTGGTCCCGTCCGATGAATAACCCCGCATCCTAATGACACGGGGTTCTCCGCTCATGAGTCATGTTCGTCCGAGCGAGGAGACCGAGCCGGTCAGTGGTTGCTGCGCAGCGTATCCGCTTCTCGCCGCTCAGCGCCGACGCGCGACAATCACCACCGCCGCCGTGCACGCCCCGACCAGGTTCGACACCAGATCCCAACCCGTGTTGACGTACCCGCCCACATTGTGATCGGGCACCGTGAGGGTGATCACGAACTCCAGCACCTCGTTCAGCGCCCCGAGCCCGCACCCCATCAACGCCGAGGCCACTGCGAGCCCCACCCGCGGCTGCCCGGCGCGGTGCTGCACTACACGCACCAGTACGTCGAAGCAGGCAAGCGATGCCGCGAAGAACCCGAAGGCATGCACGACTTGGTCATACCGCGGCATCAGAGGGTGCAGCCGAAGGCTGTACAGCACGGCACCGCCCGCGTCCGCCCATCCCGCCGGGATCACTACCGTTCCCCCGGCCATGTGCACCAGCCCCCACACCGCGAGCAGCCAGAGCGTCGAGTGCCGAAGTCCGAACCGCAGGTGCAGGAACGTAACGAGCCCGATGAACACCACCATCGCCCCCGCGTAGACCGCGAACTCCGCGTTCCCCACGCGCAGCGCCATCCCCGAGAAAACCACCATGTACACCCCAACGAAAATCGCCAAGGGCAAGGGGATCCGTTTGCGAGGTTCTGCAGGCATCCCGAAAGCCTACTCGCAGCCCCGTCTCTCCAGTGACGAGATTCTTGGTTTGAACCTGATACCTCTGGGGTCTACACCCGCTCCCTGCTAACCGCCCCAAAGACTCTCAGAGAATCCAGCCCCGAAACCGGCCCGCCACCGCCCCAAGCCTCGCCGCTCGCGACTCTCTGCCGACCCCACCATTCCAAAAACCCCGCCAATCCGCCAAAAAACCCGGTCCGCCCAGCCCAAGAAAAAACCCCGCATCCATCGGATACGGGGTTCTCAGCTCCCCGAGCAGGACTCGAACCTGCAACCTAGCGGTTAACAGCCGCTCGCTCTACCATTGAGCTATCGGGGAAAATAGGTTGTTTGGGCAAAGTACGGCATTTGCCGGACCCGCCGCGGCTCGTCAGGATAGCCGAAATTGCGGCGTTCGCAAGTGGCCGACTTGCTGTTTCGGCGATTTCCGCTATCCTCTTCGACCCGACCCATCAGGCCGCTCAGGCACGGCCCGGGATCGGCGTTGCAGAGTGAATTTCCCAACCCTCGGGCGATTGGCCCGGGCGGTCGAACCCTTTGAAGTCCTCCGGACGACCAGGCGAAGTCATGAAAGACAAGACCCACCCCACCTACTACCCCAACTGCAAGGTCTACTACAACGGCGAGGTGGTCTTCACCACCGGCGCGACCGTGCCGGAGTTGAAGGTCGATGTGTGGTCCGGCTCGCACCCGTTCTTCACGGGTAAGTCCAGCTTCGTGGACGCCGCGGGCCGCGTCGAGAAGTTCCAGAAGAAGTTCTCGGGCAACTACTTCCAGAGCAAGAAGAAGTAATCGCGGCGATTCGCCCGCTGTTCAGGCCCGATCTTCGCTGGCGATGGATCGGGCTGTTTCATGCGCTGAACCGACGGCTCCAGCCCCTCTGATACCCTGCACCGCCCATGGCCTCCACCGATTCCAAGCCCCAAGACACGCTGCTGGCCAAGCTGAGCCAGTTGTCCAACCGGCGCGATGAACTGGCCGATCAGCTCATGGACCCCGAGGTGCTCGGTGATCATCGGGCGGTGCGCGATCTGTCGATCCGCAAGGCCGCGATCGATCCTGTCGCCGACGGCTACCGCGCCTACGAGAAACTCATCGCCGAAGCCGCGGACCTCCGGGCCGTCATCGATGGGGGCGAGGAGCCCGAACTCGTCGCGATGGCGCGCGAAGAACTGCCGCAGGTCGAGGCCAAAGCCGCGGCGATCCTTAATCAGTCCCTTGAGCACCTCGTCAACGCCGATGACCGTGCCATCGGCTCGGTTATGCTCGAACTCCGCGCCGGCGTCGGCGGCGATGAGGCGGGCCTGTGGGCCCGCGACCTGCTGGAGATGTACCGCAAGTTCGCCGCGAGCCGCGGCTGGTCCTTCGAGGCCATCGACTTCGCCGAGGACGACGGTCAGGGCGGGCTGCGCTCGGGCGTGTTCAACATCCGGGGCGAGGGCGTCTGGTCCGCGCTGCAGGCCGAGGCGGGGACGCACTGCGTGAAGCGCGTCCCCGCGACCGAGACCCAGGGGCGCGTCCACACCTCGACCGCCACCGTCGCCGTGCTCCCCGAGCCCGAGTCGGTCGAGATCGATCTCGACCCCGACGAGGTCGATGAGCATGTGACCACCGCCCAGGGCCCCGGCGGGCAGAATGTGAACAAGGTCGCCACCGCCGTGCACCTCATCCACCGCCCGACCGGCATCGAGGTGCGCATGCAGGAGACCAAGAGCCAGCAGCAGAACCGCGAGAAGGCATGGAGACTCCTCCGCGCCCGGCTGTACGAGCGCGAGCTCGAGCGCAAGCGCCAGGAAGAAGCCGCGGCGAGAAACCAGCAGATCGGCAGCGGCGGGCGCGCTGAGCGCATCCGCACCTACCGCTGGAAGGACTCGATCGCCGTGGACCACCGGCTGAACGAGTCGTTCCCGCTCGCGAGCACCATAGCCGGCGACCTCGACCCGCTCGTCGAAGCGCTCGTACGGATCGAAACCCAGAGGCGGCTCGAAGCGCTATGACGCAGACCCAGGCGGACATCGCGATCATCGGAGCCGGCGCGGCGGGTCTCATGGCGGCGGTGTTCGCCGGTCGCGCAGCGCAGGAAGCCGGTCGGCCGCTGCGCATCATCGCCGTGGACGGCGCGAAGAAGCTCGGCGCGAAGATCCTCGTCGCCGGCGGCGGGCGCTGCAATGTCACGCACTACAAGGTCGACGCCGACCAGTACGCCGGTTCAAGCACCAACGCCATCAAGAAGGTGCTCCGCCGATTCGACGCGGCGCAGACCAAGGCCTTCTTCGCCGAGCTGGGCGTGGAGCTCAAGCGCGAGGACACCGGCAAGCTGTTCCCCGTCACCGACAAGGCCCAGACCGTGCTCGATGCGCTGCTCGGCGCGGTGCGCGACGCCGGGGCCGAACTGTGGCACCCGTGGCGCGTCGCGTCGCTCGGTCGCGATGACGAAGGCCGCTTCGTCATCACCCGCCAGCACACCGACGAGAAAGGGCGATACCTCGAAGCCGCCGATCCCGACACGATCCTCGCCGAGCGCGTCATCCTCGCCACCGGAGGCAAGGCCCTGCCCCGCACCGGTTCCGACGGTGCGGGCTACGCCTTCGCCAGGGCGATGGGCCACAGCGTGACCGACCGCGTGTTCCCGTCGCTGGTGCCGATCCTGCTGGGCGACGAGGCGAGCCACCTCACGCAGCTCAGCGGCATCGCTTCCGTCGCCACGCTTGAGGTCCGTTCCGGCACCGGCAAGAAGCTCAAGGAGTTCACCAACTCCACGCTGCTCACCCACTTCGGCCTCAGCGGCCCCGGCGCGCTCGACATCAGCCGCTGGTTCTTCGATGCGCAGCATCATGACCCGGACACGGCGCTCGTCATTAACTGGCTACCCGGCGAGTCGTTCGAGTCGGCAGACAAACTGCTGCTGTCGCTCGGCAAGCGCAGCGTGCACCGCTGGCTGAAGGAAGACCGCGGCTTCCCCGACCGCCTCGCGCGGATGCTGTGCGACAAGGCCGGGGTCGATGCCAACGCGCCGGCGTCCGCGCTCACGCGCGACCAGCGGCGCGAGCTCGTGCGCGTCCTGACCGACATGCCGTTGCCCGTCACCGGCGACCGCGGCTTCACCTACGCCGAAGTCACCGCCGGCGGCGTGCCGCTGGACGAGATCGACCTGAAAACCATGGAAAGCCGCGTCCAATCTGGTCTGCACCTCATCGGCGAGATCTGCGATGTGGACGGGCGCATCGGCGGCTTTAACTTCCAGTGGGCCTGGGCGAGTGGGTATGTGGCGGGGAGTGGGGCGGGGAAACAGACCTCGAGCGCTACCGCGGTTTCGTGAAACCGCGGTTGATTTGGGTCGTATAGGCTCCCGAGCTTTCGCGATGTTTGGAGTTTCATGTGACCGATGCAGCTGAGACAAAAGAACCACCCTCCGATGCATCAGCGGACTTCGATCATCAAGACGGACGCCTGACTGCGAGCCAAGCGACGACATTTGCTGTATTCCTAATTGGGGCGGCCCTGTACCTCGCGCACCAGTACTTCGATCCAATGGGCGGCTTAGTCGGTCGGAACGGAATCGGGATTGCGATCGCGTCGCTGATTGTCTTCGTCCTGAGTGTGTTCGTGATAGGTCAGCGACAGGGTCCACTTTCGCTGGTTGTTTACACCATTTGCTTTGTCTCAATGCTGGCGTCTGGACTGGTAGTCGGTGTCGCGTTCTTAGTGGGGATTGGAACCCTCTTTGAGTAAATCCGGTCTTAGCTGTGCGAACCATGCAGAGGCGACCGTCCATGCAGAATACGGCGTGTCCTCTTGCTCCCTCTCCCCTTGAGGGAGAGGGTTGGGGTGAGGGGTCAGCGGCGCAGCCGCTGCGGTTCGAAGGTGACGCATTGACCGCCCCCTCATCCGGTCTTGTGCTGAAACCGCACAAGACCACCTTCTCCCGCGAGGGGAGAAGGAGCGATCCACGCAGGCCGCTACACTCCCCCCATGCCCAAAACCCTCCTCTGCTGCCCCATCATGGTCGATGAGCCCGCCCTCGCGCTGCGCGATGCCGAGCAGGCGCGGGCGTCCGGGGCGGATCTGGTCGAGTACCGCATCGACCGGCTGTTCAACGGCGAGGGCGACGATGAGGGCCAACGGGCCGTGCTGCAACTCGTGGCCGATTCGCCGTTGCCCTGCATCGTCACCTGCCGCAGCGCGGCGGAGGGCGGCGAGTACGACGGCGACGACTCGGCCCGCGTCTCCCTGATCGAAGCGCTCGGCACCAGCGACCACCCGCCGCGCTACATCGACTTCGAAGCCGCGGCGTACGATCGCTCGGCCAACCTGCGCCAGAAGATCAACCTCGCCATCCAGCACGACAAGCAGGTCCGTGAGGTCTCAACCGGCCTGATCCTCTCGGCCCACGACTTCCATTCACGCCCGGCCAACCTCTTCGCGCTGCTCGCCTCCATGCGCTCGCACGACGCCGCGAAGGTCATCAAGCTCGCCTTCCGCGCCCGCTCCGTCCGCGACAACCTTGAGATCTTCGACATCCTGCGCGAGCGCGACCGCCCGACCATCGTGCTCGGCATGGACGAGCACGGGCTGATGAGCCGCGTGCTCGCGCCAAAGTTCGGCGGCTTCCTCACCTTCGCAGCGCTCACCGAGCAGGGCGGCACCGCGCCCGGCCAGCCGACCATCGCGGAACTGCGCGGGCGCTACCGCTTCGATTCCATCTCAGAGAGCACGAAGGTCTACGCCGTCATCGGCGACCCGGTCGCGCACTCCATCTCGCCGGATGTCCACAACGCCGCGTTCGAGGCGGCGGATCACGACGGCGTGTACCTGCCGCTGCGCATCGATGCCGGCTGGGAGCCCTTCAAGGCGACGCTGCTCAGTCTGCTCGCCTATAAGCCGCTCGACTTCACCGGCGCAAGCGTCACGATCCCGCACAAGGAGAACCTGCTGCGCCTGGCCACCGAGCAGGCCGCGGCGGGGGAGCCGTGGACGGTCTCGCCGATCGCGCTCGCGGCAGGCGCGGCGAACACGCTCACCGTGAATAGTGACGGCTCGGTCCGCATCGACAACACCGACGCCGCGGCGGTCGAGTCGCTGCTGCGCGAGGCGCTCGGGGGCGATCTGTCCCGTCGCTCGGTCGTCATCCTCGGCGCGGGGGGCGTGGCGCGCGGAGCCGCGGCGGCGCTGATGCTCGCCGGAGCGCGGGTCACCGTCTGCAACCGAACCCATGAGCGCGCGGAAACGCTCCGCGACGAACTGACCCGCGCATTGCCTGATGCTCCCGGCACCATCCGAGTTGAAGCATGGAATGACCGCCACGCCATTGAAGCCGATGCGTGGATCAATTGCACGCCGATGGGCATGGCCGGGGGCGGGGCGGAGGACGAATCACCGCTGGATCTCGGCCTGCTGAAACGCGCCGACTGCGTCGTGATGGACACGGTCTACAGACCGCGAACCACGGCGCTTTTGGCGAGCGCGGCGGGCCGCGACGGAGTCCGAACGATCGACGGCGTGCGGATGTTCGTCGAGCAGGCGGTTGCCCAGAGCGAGAAATGGATCGGCCAGAACGCCTCACAAATGCCGATCCGAGCATTATTTACGCGAGTTTCCGAAGAAGTTCTTGCAACTCGAACCTGATTCGCCCCCAATAGGAAGGTATGAGGGCAACCCTGAAGCAGCCCGTTCTGTTTCCCCAGACCTACGGCTGGTACATCACCGCCGCGGCTGCGGACACCGTGTTGACCGGAATCATTCTGACGCTCGGCGGCATCGAGCTGAACCTGATCGCCGCGGGCGTGATCAACCACTACGGCCTTCTGGGCATGCTGCTGTTCAAGTTCGCGACCGTGTACACGGTGCTGCTGATCTGCGAGTACATCGGCCGGCATCGCGTCGCCACCGCCAAGCGCCTGGGCACCTGGGCGGTGATCATCAGCACGATCCCGGTTCTGGTGGGGCTGCACGAACTGGTCCGCTTCGGTCCGGAGCGTGGCCTGCTGGACCTGTTCGCACACCTCGGCAGCGCGGTCAGCCCCTGGCGCTGAGGTGCCGGTCACTCGCCGGGGATGTCGAAGCCGCTGGTGCGGATGAGCGTCTTGAACGCCTCGCCGAACACAAAGTTGTGCTTGGGGAACGGCAGCCCGGCCATGTTGTGGTCGATGTGGCTGAACATGAGGTCGACCGCGCCGATGGTGGCGGTCTTGTGCGAGGCGTGGTCGATGGCCTCGATCGTGCCGAGGGTCGCCGCGCCGGAGTCGTCGAGCCGATCGATGGTCGCCGTGTAGCGGAGCGTCTGGCCGGGGACCGGGTCGAAATCGATCTCCGCCTTGGACACCTTGGCAAGGACGACCTTCTCCCGGAACTCGTTGGCGTGCCCGACGAGCACCCCGGCGGTCTGGGCCATGCCCTCGATGATCAGCGAGAACGGCATGACCGGCAGCGCTGGCAGTCCCCGGTCGGGGTCCGCCGCGAAGTGATCGTGGAGGTGCTCTTCGGCGAGCGAGATGTTCTTGATCGCCACCATCCGCTCACGCGGGACGAGTTCGACGATCCGGTCGATCCACATCCAGCGCATGGCGGTCGGCTCCGGAGCGGGGCGGGGTGGGTGGTGTGGCTCAGGCGCTGGCGGTCTGGTTCAGCTTGCGTTCGACGAAGTTCACCAGCACATCGACGGTGAAGACCTGGCCGACCTTGGAAAGCTGGGGGTCCTTCTCGAACTCCGAAAAATCGGCGTGAGGCATCTTCGCCTTCATCTCGGCGAGGCCCTTGCCCGTGATCTTGCCGTCCTGCACGAACTCGGGGTTCTGCGCGGCCCCATCGGGGAACAGCTCGCCCTGGGCGATCTTGAAGCCGAACTCCTGCTCCAGCTTGAAGGAGATGTCCAGAAAGTCGATCGATTCGGCGCCGAGGTCGGTCGTCAACTTGGCTTCCGGGGTGACCTCGTCATCATCCACGCCGAGGGCGTCGACCAGAACTTCCTGAACCTTCTCGAAGATGTCGTCACGCGTCATGCTGCTGGTGCTCGCTGGTGATCGGGTGAAACCGGACGCACGGAATTGGCGCGGCACGGAAGATACCCTGTGTTGATGTAGAAAATGCCGGGCGCGCCCGAACACCCATTATGCACACTTCCCCGCTGCTCGTCACCCCGGCTGAGCCGCGCCGGGGCGCACCGGCCGGAGCGTGAGCCGCCCGGAGACGCAGTTTGTTCCCTCTGCCTGGGGCTGATCGGGCTTGTGGACGGTCGCGCTGGCCTTGAAATCGATCGATCCGTCATCCGATCGCTTCATCAACGCGACTTCGATCCGCATCGTGTCGCCGGGGGCCACGAACATGCCGTACTTCAGGGCTTTCACGCGGCAAAGCGCGTATCGCTCGCTCGTACCGGCCTCGGCCAGCCGCCTTGCTGCCTGGGTGCAGGCCTCGATCATCATGACCCCCGGCAGCACCGGAAAGGTTGGAAAATGGTCCTGTAGGTATTCCTCGGCGTTCGTGACCGCCTTCAGGGCCACGATCCGCTCGTCCGTCTGTTCCAGTACCGCATCGATGAGGTCGAAGTGCATAGGGCATCCAGCGTAGCGGCAATTTGCCCGATCGACCGGCTCCGCTACGCCGAAGCCGCGTACGATCGGGGTTGTGCAGACCGCCGATGATGCCGCCAAGCCGATGTTCTGCCCCCGATGCCAGCATGATCTGACCGGCATCGTTCCTGTCGAAACGGGCGTGCCATACACCTGCTCTGAGTGCGGCAGACCATTCGATCCGGAAGACCCTCGTTCCTACGCCCCCCGCCAGCGCTCCCGGCTTGAGGTGTTGCTGCTCCGCCGCATCGCCCCGGTGACGATGCTGGTCCTGCTGGTGTTCACGCTGCTCTGGTACGCGTGGATCCCGCGTCCCTTGGCGATGTTCGGGCGGTGGGGACCCTCGCCCGAGTCCGTTCGCTTCCCGGAGCGCTCGACCCTCTGGGTCTGGCGTGACACGCTGTACGGTCCGGAATCGATCCGAACCGGCAATTCCGTTTCCGAGGCGTGGGTATGGAATGGGCGGGTCCGCTCGGTCCGTTCCTTCGCGCTGTCTGGCGGCAAGGCGGACACCGCCACTCCGGCCTGGGAGGTTCTGTGGAACCCGGCAGGCCCCGACACCCCGGATGGTCAATGGACGATGCGCGTCCTGCGACCGATCCCGCTGAGCTTCGATCTGCTGGAGGGGTTTAGGGCCACGCGCGAGCGGATCCTCGGCATCGTGGTGGGGGAGCACGACTCATCGATCACCGTCGAGCCCTTCGAGGTCACCGGCAGCGAAGCCGAGATCCTCTCGGCGTACATCCGGGCCACCCGGGTGAGCGTCCGCCCGATCCGCTCCGAGCGAGATCAGGAGTGGTTCTGGATCTTCGATGCCGATCTCGACCGGCTCATCCGTGTGGACGAGGCCGAACTCCAGCGCCGGGGCATCGAGCCGCTGGACCGCACCGGGCTGATGGATTTCCAGCTCGAAAACCGTCCTTGAAGATCGCTCGATCCGCGCCGGACCGGGCCGGTCCCATCGTCCGAACCGGTATGATCAGGACCATGGCGACCAGCGACAAACCCGGCCTGACCTACGCCGAATCGGGCGTATCCATCGAAGAGGGCGATCGATTCGCCTCTCTGATCCAGCAGCACATGCGCCGGACCCATGGGCCGCGTGTTCTGGCCAACGAAGGCGGCTTTGCCGGTCTGTTGCGCCTGGATTTCAACGAAAAGCTGTTCAAGCGGAACTTCAAGGACCCCGTTCTGGTGTCCTGCACCGATGGGGTCGGCACCAAGATCCGCATCGCTCTGGACATGGGCAAGTTCGACACCATCGGGATCGATCTGGTCGCGATGAATGTGAACGATCTCGTGGTCGAAGGGGCCGAACCGCTGCTGTTCCTCGATTACATCGCGGTGAACAAGGTGGTTCCCGAGCAGCTCGAACAGGTCATCAAGGGCATCGCCGAGGCCTGCCGCGTGTGCGACGCCGCGCTGCTCGGCGGCGAGACCGCCGAGATGGGCGACATGTACCGGGAGGGCGACCTCGACCTCGCCGGCTTCGCGGTTGGCGTGCTCGAACTGGACCGCGCGATCGACTCCGACCGCGTGGAGCCGGGCGACATCGTGCTCGGGCTCGCCAGCGACGGCGTGCACTCGAACGGGTATTCGCTGGTCCGTGCGGTGGTGCGCGAGGCGGGGCTCGACCTGCACAAGGTGTACCCGGAGCTCGATGAGAAGCAGACGCTGGGGGAGGTTCTGCTCACGCCGACGCGCCTCTACGCGCCGTCGATCGTCGCCCTGCTGAAGAACTACAAGGTGAAGAAGGTCGTCAGCGGCATGGCCCACATCACCGGCGGCGGGCTGGCGGGCAACCTCGATCGCGCGCTGCACGACGGCGTTGATGCGAAGATCAAAGCCGGTTCCTGGAAGATCCCGCCCGTGTTCGAGTTTCTGCAGAAGCACGGCAACATCGCCGACGAGGAAATGGCCCGCGTGTTCAACATGGGCGTCGGCTACTGCCTGATCGTGCGCCCGAACTTCGCATCCAGCGTGGCGCGTCAGCTCGAAAAATCCGGCGAAACCGTCTTCGAGATCGGCGAGATCGTGCGCGGCTCAGGAACTGTCCGCATCGGCTGAATCATTCACCCCAAGCGCACGCCTGCGCCGAGCGATCCACAGCGCGCCGATCAGCCCCAGCGGCACGGCCACCAGCACCTCTGCCCCCCGATCGAGCAGCGCGATGCCCAGACCGGTCTGCGTGGTCATGCCCATCGCGAACACGCCTGCGGCGAAGCCGACCGCCCACTCGCGCACGCCCAGCCCGTTGGGCGCGATCGGCACCAGCAGCGCGATCTGCACGAGCGAAGCGACCGTGAGCGCTGCGACCGGCGAAACCGGCTCGCCGAGGATGGCCGCGCTGAGTGCGAATCGCAGCGCCCACACGCCCAGTTCGACCGTGCGCACGCTCACCACCGCGAGGTACCGCCACGCGTGGGGCCAACGGGTTGACCGATGCATCACGAACGCCAACAGACAACACACAAATGCGCCGCTCGCCCCGATGCCCGTCCCGCCCCAGCCCGCCCAGCCGAGGGGGGCGGCGACCGTGAGCAGCAGGATCACGAGCAACGCCGCGGCGATCCCCGACAGAGCGCCGGCCTCGAGGATGACTTTGGCCGAGTCCTTCACCGCGATGCGGTTCACCACGCGGTGGTAGGTGACCCGGCTGACCATGCCCGGCCACAGGGGGAGGTAGTTCAGCAGCCACGCCGCGGCGATGAGTGCTCCCATCTCGGAAGGGTGAACCGTGCCGTAGCGGCGCGTCAGGATCCAGAAATTCGTAGCGGTGAGGATCGGGGTGATCGCGACGGCACCGATCAGCGCGACGAACATCCAAGCCGGCGCGTTCGCCGCATTGCCGATCAGCCCCCGTGCGGCGTCCTGGCGAGTCACGATCGCCACCACCGCCGCACCGATCAGCATCAGGCCGACCAGCGCGCCCAGAAGGCGCAGGGTGCGGCGGGAGCCGTGGGTGCTCATTGACCTTGGGGCGTGCCGAGCATGCCCTCATCGATGTCGAGCACAGGGGCAGCGGGCGAAGTATCGGGATCGATATCGACGGCTTCATCCTCGGTGAGGAACCCGCCTTCTTCGAGGACCGAGCCGAGCACCGCCGCGAACTCGGCCACGGCGGGGTCCGAGCTGTTTCGGGCCATATCGAGAAGCGGCTCATCGGCGGCGCGGGTGAGCGAGACGATCGCCGCGACCAGCAGCAGGTCTGCCCCTTCCTCATCGGCGAGCGTGCCGCGGCTGTAGCGTTCATTCAGCGTCGAGCGGAGGCCTCGGCGAAGTTCCTGATCCGTGTTGAGAAGGCCCAGTTCGCTGACCCGGAGCAGCAGCAGCGTAAAATGCTCGGACGAAAGGGTGCCCGCGCGTTCGAGCAGCGCGCTGCGGAGCAGGCGGGCTTGCCCCTCGTTCGAAGCTGGGTCCTGTCCGGATGAATGCAGCAGAGATGTCGCGTAAAGGATCGTGTGCGCGAGTTCCGTGCCCTGCCCCGCCCTGAGTCGCTCGGCGAGCACTTCGGCGGACATTGATGGCATTTTGATGCGCAGAAGACGATCCGTGCTCGTGCTGACCGACATCGGCCCGGCCGAGAAATTCTGCGAAGTCGAGCCGTCGGCGTTGCGCCGTGTGGACTGGACAAAGCCCTGTGCGATGCTCCACTGGATCGTGACGCGCTCGGTGAGGTCGCGATCGAGAATCTCGCCGGCGTTGCCGCGCCCTGCCCAGATCGGGATGGCGATCGTTTCGTTGGGTTCGAGCCGGAGCACGCGATTGGCATCCACGACTTCGAGCAGCCGCCGTCCGACACCGACGACCTCCTGCTCGATGAGCTGCTCGACCCGCGCTTCGATCTCGCGAGGGAAGGGTGCATCGGGCGCGAGATTCAACTCGCGCCTGGCCTGCTGGCGAAGCGCTTCACGAATACTCTCGGTGTAAGCCGTTCCCTCGACGGAAATCTGAGGCGTGAGCAGGAACCGGCTGTTGATCGGGCTGTTCGGGCCCACGGCGAGCGGTCGGCCCGCCGTGTTGCTGAGCAGGAGCACCAACTCCGCACGATCGAGCGGGCCGAGGGTCGTCTTGGTGGGACGGACGGTCAGCGACATGAACTCGCGAGGCGAGCGCGTATAGCGCTCGATCCACGGCGCAAAGCTCAGCGCGTAGCGGTCGAGTTCGCGAACATACGGTGGCAGCGACGGGTCGCTGCCCGTGATGGTCCTCGTGCGATCTTTCGCGATGCACGCCAGAACCGTCTGGGGGAATTCGATGCGTAACCGGTCGAAGAGCTCGATGGCCCGATCCGTGTTGCCCGATCGGTACTCGGTCATGGCCAGGGCGTAGATGGCCGTGGCATCGCGCTCGGCGATGGGCGTCAGCAGTTCTCGTGCGGTTTCGAAGTCGCCGCGATTGCAGGCGATCCAGCCGCGATACCGCTGCACGGCGTCGGGCTCGAGCGACTCTTCGCCGAGTGCCTCGATCAACGCATCGAGCCGCGACTCTGCCAGATCCGCGGAAAGCTCGGAAACCAGGAGCATCCAGATCATCTCGAGCGCGAGGTTGAACTCGAACATTCGCACGGCCTGCGGGTCGAGGCCTTCTGCGCTTCGGAGGTTTCGGTTCAGCTCGCGCGCGGACAGCAGGTACCGCGTCGCCGCCTCGTGGATCGGGTTGATCTCCCGACGGTTGCGGGCTTCAAGCCCGGCGAGGGTCTGGATCTGCTCGGGGCTGGCGTTCGGATATTCCCGGCGAAGCTCGGCCACGCGCTGCTCTGTCGGTGCCAGCGGTTCGATGAAACCCGAGAGCCCGAAGGGATTGAGTTCGGTCGAATACTCATCCCGCGCAAGGGGCCTCTGCGTGAAGGCCATTGCTCGCGCTTCGTCCTCGGGCTGCCCGACAAGGGTGAGCAGTCGGAACAGTTCGAGCTGGTGAGGAAGCAGCGGGAAACTGCGCTGGCCGAGCGCCTCCTGCATCTGCTGCGGCGTGAACCCGCGCTCGCGCATGGCGCGGATCTCCGCGAGAAACGCCGCCTCGAGTTGGCCTTGGGCATCCGTGATGAACGACAGCACCTGACGAGGGCCTTTGCTCTGCCAGGTCGAGATGAGGTAGTCGTTGACCCTGGTTTCATCGTAAAACTGCGGCTGGGTCAGCATCGCCCGGCTCATGAAGTCCGCGCCACTCCGCCCCAGAAGGTCGCGCATGCGATCGAGGTAGCGCAGCGCACCCTCGTACGCGCCGTGAGCGAGCAGTTCGATCGCGGCGTTCTCGTACGCGCCGATGTCCAAGGGATCGGACTGCAGCACATTCGCGATCAGCTCGAACCGCTCCAGAGGCGTGTCGGCGAACTGAAGAAGCACGCTGGCGTACAGAGCCGCGGCGTTCTTGTTGGTCCCGTCCAGAAGCGTCGATTCGGTCAGAAGTTCAAGGAAACGCTCCTGATCGCCCTCCTCGCGCGCGAGCAGGGCCGCGTCCAGGGCCAGACGCGAACGGATCGTGGCCCGAAGGCCCTGGCCAGACGGCCCCAGAAGCCGGTCGTACGCCGCCCGGCGTTCCTCGACCGTGTTCAGCCGACCGATCTGCGTGTCGATCAGGCGGAGTTGAGCGATCGTGTCGCGGGTGTCCAGTCGGATCAGCTCGCGCGTCGCCTCGATCATGCGCGGTGCATCATCGGCGGCGGTCCAGGCCTCGATCTCGTGCCGGAGCAATTCGGCATCGGTCGGCGCGGTCCGTCGGGCCAGGCGCAGGCCCAGGGCCGTGAGCCGGTAGTCCCCGGTGCTCGGGCTGATGAGATTCCGCGAACGGCGAAGGAGCGTCCGAGCCAGAAGGTCCCCTCCGGCTCTCGAGATGGTCTGCATCTCCGATTGGGATTGGGCCTGATCGCGAGGGCGCTCGGTGGGGCGACGCGCGTCCTGCGCGACCGAAACCGAAGCACCGGCAGCCAGGACAACAATCGCGCTGCACCACATCGCCGAGTTGAGGACCCGCCTGCATGAACGGGGGAGAGGTCGGCGCTTGGTGTCATTCGGGCGTGTGTTGTGTGGCATGGGGTCCTGGCGTCCTGCGGGTTCGTCGGCTGGGGCGTGCGCGGCGTGGTCCGGAGATCGCACCGTCCTGCTGTCAGGATAGATCACGCAGCCGACATGAGCAGGAACAACCCGGACAGACCCAGGCCGAGAACGAAGATTCCCGCCGTCGCCTGTTCGAGCGTGTCCGTCAGGATGCGCCGGCGCCGGGGGAACAGGCGATCGGCCACGATGTACATGAACAGGAACTCTCCCGCCGCGATCGCCGCGATACCGAACCACAGCGCGGACTCACGAGGGACTTCGGGCCACGGCGAGACCGCGAGCTTGACGCCCATCAGAATCAGGGCGATTGCCCAGAGCGTTCCGATCACCAACAGGCCGATGCGTATGAACAGATCACGGAAGCGCACAGTCTGCTCCGAGGGGGGCGTGGGATCGGGATCATTCCACAAGCCATCCACCATAGGTCCAGAATATCGAACCTATACCTCAAGAACCAGCACAAATGCTGGGCATTGTTTTTAATGCCTATGAACAACGGGGATATGCTGGCGTGGTTTGACGCTTCGTGCCGCACGCTGATAGGTTTTCGAGTTCTGCCGCCCGAAAGGCGGTTTCTGAAACCGGTCTGACCGGTTCTGCGTAGTGTTCCCCCAATGCCCGCCCGTTCTGAGGCGGTATACACCGTCTGCCCGGTGCTGCTCCTGATGCACCGGCCATCAGTTTGGAACCGATCCGTGGCGAAAACCGCAAAGTTCTGTTCGATCGTGACCGCTGGTCGCACCTCTCTGAGTCGCTCGGCGCGAACCCTCGCCTTGGGCGGAGCGTGCCTGATGATGCTCGCGGCCAGCGCCCCGGCGTTCTCGCAAACCCTGCCCCCGGTCACCACAGAACGGCTGAGCACCTCGCAGCAGTCTCAGGTCCGCGAGTATGTCGAAACCCGTCTCCAGACACTGGAAACCGCCGACCCGTCGAGCGCCGAGGCGACTCGGGCTCGCCGGGAACTGATCGACCCCATGCGAAACCGCGACACCTCCGTCGCGATGCGCCAGGCCTTCGCCGAAGCGGCGCAGCAGCGCCTGCGGGCCATGGCCGGTTCTGACAACGACCAGAGGGCCGTCAGCGCCCTGCTCATCGCGGGCAACATCGGCGATCGCCAGAGCGTGGCGATCCTCGAAATCGGCCTCTCTGACGAACGCGAAGTGGTTCAGATCGGGGCCGCCGCGGGTGCGAAAGCCATGCTGCGTGTCATCGATGGGCGCCTCGGCGGAGCGCAGGCCGATCGTCAGAGCCAGATCCAGCAGCTCCTCGCCGATCAACTCGCGATCACCCGTAGCGGCCATGTGGCCCAGAGTCTGATCGGGGCGTTGACCGCCCTCCCGGAAAACCCGGCGTTCATGACGGTCTCCAGCGGGCATATCGCCAGCGAGATGGCCAGGCAGTCCACCACCCGCCGCCAGGTCCAGTCCGGACAGGCCCTGGACAACGGTTGGGCCGGTGCTCTCGAACGCTCGATCGCCGCTCAGCTCGCATACCTGCGTTCCGTGGCCATTTCCGGTGCGGATATCAGCCGCGAGACCCAGAGCCAGGCCGCGAAAATCGCGGGCGTTGCCCTCTCGCTCGTCCGGGATCGTCTCGAAGAACTGTCGGCCGATGAACAGGCTGCATTCATGACCGAACACGCGCGCCTCATCCGAGCATCGGAGACGCTCCTCGTCCTGATCGAGTCCAACCTCGCCGCCCGTACCGCGCGTCAGCAGGTCATGGGCAATCTGATCTCCGGTGAAGACGCCGACGGCTTGATCGACGCGATCAACACCTGGGTCGGTCCGCGCGGCGTGCTGACCGGCGCACCGTTCTCGTTCCCCGCCACCGATTTCGGGAACTGATCTCGGCGATCGAGCCCACCGCCGCCCCCGATTTTCCCGCTTCGGCCCGGCCCGCCCGCCGCCATCTCGCTCCCGGGCGGTAAGGTGTTGGCATGTACAAGATCTTCGCGATTTTCTTCATCCTGTTCGCGATCCTCGCCGCGACGGTGATGTCCGACCGCGCGGCGCCCGAGGCCGAGCTGACCTTCATCAACCGGCAGGAATTCAACACCGTCGATCCGCAGCAGATGAGCTATCTGCACGACTTGCGCCTCAGCTACGCGATCTACGAGGGGCTGGTCCGCTGGGACAACGAGAGCGTGAACTTCGATGTCATCCCCGCCGCCGCTCGCTCGTGGACGGTCTCCGATGATTACCTGACCTACACCTTCAAGATCGAGCCCACGGCCAAGTGGTCCAACGGCGACCCGGTCCGCGCGTCCGATTTCGTCTACTCGTGGCGACGGGCGCTGCTGCCCGACTCCGCCGCGGACTACACCAAGCTGTTCTTCTCGATCAGGAACGCCGAGGCGTTTTTCAATTTCCGGGCGGATCAGCTCGATCGCTACGGAGCTCTGCCTGTTCGGGAACGCACGGCCGCCGCGGCAAGAGCCCTGTTCGATGAGGCGATGGCCTGGTTCGACGAGAATGTCGGTTTGAGAGCCCTCGACGACCACACGCTCGAGGTCACGCTGGAGCGGCCGATCAGCTACTTCCTCGACCTGTGCGCCTTCGGCACCTTCAACCCGGTCCATCCGCCGACGCTCGAAGCGCACACGCGCATCGACTCCGCCTCGGGCGCGCTCCGCTTTGACAGCGCGTGGACCAAGCCCGGGCGCATCGTGACCAACGGGCCGTACATCCCCACCATCTGGCGCTTCAAGCGCGAGATGTTCCTCGAGCAGAACCCGCACTACTGGAATCCCGAGATCGTCCGGTCCAAGACCGTCAAGATCCTGTCGATCAACGACCCGAACACCAGCGTGCTCGCGTACCAGACCGGCCTCGCCGACTGGAACACCGATGTGACGGTGGACTTCATCGGCGACATGCTCGTGGAGAAGGCCGCGGGCGAGTTCCCCGACATCCAGGCCTTCTCGACCTTCGGAACCTACTTCTGGTCGTTCAACTGCACACCCTCGCTCCCGGGAGGACGGCCCAACCCGTTCTACGATGCCCGCGTCCGGCGAGCGTTCACGATGGCCCTCGACAAGACCGCCATCGTCGAGAATGTGAAGCGCAGCGGCGAGAAGGTCGCCAATCTGTTCATCCCGCCGGGCTCCATACCCGGCTTCGACAGCCCGCCGGGGCTGCCCCACGATCCCGCAGCAGCCCGGGCGCTGATGGCCGAGGCCGGCTGGGTCGATCGCGACGGCGACGGCGTGCCCGAAAACGCGCGCGGCGAGCCGTTCCCGACCGTGGAGCTGCTCTACTCCACCGGCTCCTACCACGACAAGATCGGGCTGGCGATGGGCGGCATGTGGAAGCGCGAACTCGGCGTCAACACCAAGCTCGTCGGCAAGGAACTCAAGGTCTATCGCGATGACCTGAATGTCCAGAACTTCATGATCGCGCGCGGCGGATGGTTCGGCGATTACGGCGATCCGACCACCTTCCTCGACCTGCACAAAACCGGCAACGGCAACAACGATCGGGGCTACTCGGATCCCGTCTTCGACGAACTGCTCGAACGCGCCTCGGTCACCGTCGATCCGGAAGAGCGCATGGCCATCCTCGAGGAGGCCGAGCGCTACACCATCATGGAGACCGCGCCGATCCTGCCGGTCTGGCACTACAACTACTACTACCTCTACAAGCCGCCGGTCGATGAAGACGGTCGGCCAAACCCCGGCGGGCTCGAGGGTATCTCCGATCACCCCCGCCTGGTTCAGTATGTCTGGAAACTGCGCGTGGTCACCGAAGAAGACCTCGAAGCGTGGGAGGCCGCACAATGATCTCGATGATCCTGCGTCGGCTGGCCGTCCTGCCCCTGATCCTTCTGGTGATCTACACCGTCACCTTCCTGCTGGCGTGGTCGCTCCCGGGCGAGGCCGCGCTGAGCAACGACGACGGTCGTGAGCCGCCCCAGGCCGTGCTCGACGCGATCAAAGCCCAGTACAACCTCGACAGCGCACCGAAGTTCTACGCGCAGTACCTCTACAACGCCTCCGGCGCGCACTGGATCGTCGATCGGCTCAACGGCGGCGAGGTCACCCAGAACACTTTCTTCGACCTCGGCCCCTCGTTCCGCAACGCGGACTGGAGCGTGAACGAGATCATCGCCGACTCCCTGCCCGTCTCCATCGTGCTCGGGCTGAGCGCGATCTTCATGGCCGTGGTCATCGGGCTGATCGCGGGCATGGTCGGCGCGGTCAAACCCAACTCCGCCGCCGACCTCGGCACGCTGGTCATCGCGCTCGTCGGCATCAGTCTGCCCAGCTTCGTCATCGGCACCGTGCTGCTGATCGTGTTCCCGGTGTGGCTCGGCATCGGCAGCGTCGGCAAGTGGGGGGGCATCGGCGACATCTTCCTGCCCGCCTTCTCGCTCAGTCTGCCCTTCGCGGCATACATCGCCCGGCTCACGCGAATGGGCATGATCGATGTCCTGAGCGCCGATTACATCCGCACCGCCGCGGCGAAGGGCGTCTCCCGCCGCCAGGTCATCCTCAAGCACGCGCTCAAGAACGCGTTCCTGCCCGTCCTGAGCTACCTCGGCCCGGCGACCGCGTTCGCTATGACCGGCTCGTTCGTGGTCGAGCGGGTCTTCAACATCCCCGGCATGGGCCAGCACTTCGTCGACGCGGTGCAGGCCAAGGACCTGTTCCTGATCATGGGCGTGACGCTGGTCTTCGCGACCATCCTGATCCTTCTGAATCTGGTGGTCGATGTGCTGTACCGCTGGGTGGATCCCCGCATCGCCTGAGATCGGCGGTTCACCGAATTACTCGTCGGGGTGGTATCCCGCCTGCCGCTTGGATTCCTCCAGCTCGGCCCGGTTCCCGGCCGAGTGGGGCGGCAGTTCGAGCGGGTCGCTCGCTCCCTGCTCCGTGCCGCCGGTCTCGACGATGCCCACCCGCCGCTCGAGGTCGGCGATCCGCCTGTTCAGCCGGTCGATCAGCGTGTACGCCCGGGCGAGTTCGCCCGAGAGCTGTTCCACGGTGTGCTCCGTGAACCCGGTTCGCTCTTCAAGGCGGATCAGCCGATCGTGCTCGTCTCTCGGAGTATTCATCACAACCAAAGGGTAGCGTGAGAACGGGTGGTGCGTCCCGACTCGCTCTCGGATACCGTTTCGCCCAATGAACGATTGCAGAACATCGATTCGTGTGAGCGTGTGGTCCGCCGCAGCGGCCCTGATCGCCTGTTGCCCCGCCTATGCGGCGACGAGCAGACCCGCGTTTTCGCTGGCGATGGCGGATTCGCTCGCCCTCGGAGCGATGGCGAACCAGCCCGCGCCCTCCACCGAACAGTCGGTTCCGACCTCCGCTGATGCGCAGAGCGAAGACCAGGCACCCGGCACCGGCCGCGACATACCCGTCTTCGGGGCCAAGGGCAGCGAGTGGTGGAGCGTCTCCGCCAGCGGCATGGCCGATGACGACGACAACCGCGATTACAGCGTTCGCCTGGGCTACCACCACTTCCTCGCCGAAGATTTCGAGATCAACGCCGCGATCACCGGCTGGTACCACGACCAGCCCAACGAGAACGAGTATTCCGGCAGCTTCGACCTGGGCTTCCGCTACCACTTCCTCTGCGATGAGCAGAACAAGGACTGGACCGTGTACGCCGATGTCGGCATCGGTGTCATGCTCTCCAGCGGCGAGGTTCCCGAAGGCGGCACCGATTTCAACTTCACCCCCCGCGTCGGACTCGGCATGACGATGCGCCTCCCCGACCAGTTCGGCGGGGCAGCAGGCGGCCGGCTGGACCTCGGCGCCGGGTGGCAGCACTATTCCAACGCCTCCATCTCCGGCTCCGATGACAATCCGGCCCGCGATTCGTTCCAGTTCCGCGCCGGGGTGATGTTCCCCTTCTGAGCCGCCGATCAACCAGCCATGACCACCCCGCCCCGCGACCACAACAACCCGCAATCGTCTGAGCCCGATCTCCGCCCGCACGGCCCGGTCTACGGCCTCGCGATCCGAGGCGGTCTCGGCGGCACGCTCATGGGCCTCGCCAACCTCGTCCCCGGCATCTCCGGCGGCACCATGCTGCTCGCCTCCGGTGTCTACCAGCCGTTCGTCAACGCCATCGCCGAACTGAGTACCCTCAAGTTCCGCCTCCGCTCGATCGTGCTGCTCGGCAGCATCGTCGTTGCGGCGGCCCTGGCGATCGTGCTGCTCGCCGGACCGGTCAAGGATCTGGTCGTCACGCAGCGATGGATCGCCTACAGCGTGTTCATCGGCTTGACCCTCGGCGGTGTGCCGCTGATCTGGGCGATGATCCGCGAGGCCCGTCGAGAGCGGAACGCGAAGCCCGTCTCACCGGCCGTCGGAGCGATCATCGGCATCGCCGCGATGGTCGCCATGGTCCTTTTCAAGGGCGAGGGCGCTGCTTCGACGAATTTCTTCATGCTGCTGCTCGCCGGTCTCGCCGGAGCAAGCGCGATGGTGCTCCCCGGCCTTTCCGGCGGCTACCTGCTGCTCGTGCTCGGGCAGTATGTGCCGATCCTGGCATCCATCGACCGATCGTTCGACGCATTGAAAGCGTTTGACCTCGGTGCGCTATTCGCAGAGTGGGTCGTGATTCTTCCTGTCGGTATCGGTGTCCTGCTCGGCGTGGTGGGCGTGAGCAACCTCGTGAAGTTCATGCTCCAGCGATTCGAGGGGCTGACCCTCGGCGTGCTGCTCGGCCTGCTGCTCGGTTCCGTGCTGGGGCTGTGGCCATTCCAGCGCGGCGTCCCACCCGAGATCGGCAGCGTCTTCAAAGGCCAGACCGTGACCGAGGAACTGAGCCAGCTCATCGCCGCCGAAGACTGGCCGCTCGAGTTCTTTCAGCCCACCGTCGGCCAGGTCGTCTGGGCGATCGTGCTGATCGTCGCCGGCTTCGCGCTCACGATGGGCATCGCACGGCTCGGCGAGCGACTCAAGCGGGATTGATCCCCGCCTCGCGCTGCTCGCGATCGGCCATGTACACCTGCATCCGAAGTTCCTGAACACACAGACTCAACCGACCGCCGCACTCCGGGCAGGTCAGCTCGTGCGTGCCGACCAGGTCGTACCCGCAGCGGTTGCAGGGCACGCGCGAGCCGGAGGGCTTGGCCAGCGCGAGAATCGCTCCAACCAGCAGCATGATGAACACATACGCACCGCTGAGCAGGTGCAGCACGCTCCCGAACCCGATCAGGTTCTGGATGAAGAAATTCCCGGAGATGTCCCCCGCGTTCGGCGACCTCGACATGACGCTCAGCACGCTCGTGGCCACCAGCAGCGGGACCGGCGAGATCAGCAGAATCACCCCCGCCTGCCACCGGCGCCGGAACCGCCACACGGCGATCCAGACCAACGCGAGATAGGCAACAGGAACAAACAACGGGGGCGATCACCGAAAGAATGGAATCGGATGGCTGGGTCATCAGGCCGACAGCCGTCGCAATTCTACGCACCGACCGAGCCGCGACGACCGCTCCGCCCGCATCCGCGGGGAGATGAGTATCGTGGTACCGGCTCCCCGCCCCATGCGGGGCCTCAGTTCCGCTTTCTCAAGGCCAGCCCCGTGTTCAACCCGCCTCCCAACAGCAAGAACAGCGGTGTGAACTGGAGCGTCGTTGCCATCGGCTTCGAGTTCGCCGCGGCGATCTGTGGCTTTGCCGCCATCGGTTACCTGATCGACCGCTGGCAGGGCACCCAGCCACGGTGGACCCTGATCATGCTGCTCCTGGGATTCATCGGCGGCTCCTACAACCTCTACAAGGAGATCAGGAAAATCCAGTCCGGGACTTTCCGCCGCCAAGTCCGCAAGGATTCCGGCAAGGTGGACCCCAAAGCGGCATCCGCTGAGGTCGCCGCCAAGCGCGGGCGCCCCCGACCGACCGGCAAGGTGAACCTCTTCAGCCATCAGGACATCGACCTCGAAGAACTCGATGAGGTCGAACTCGACTGGCCCGAAGAGGAGCGAGATCAGGTGGAGGAAGAACTCCGCCGCGCACAGCAGGACCGAGATACGGATACGGAAGGTGAGAAACCCCAGTCATGACCAGAGATCGCAAGCCCATGCCGGTCCTGCCGGAACTCAAGCTGCCTCTGGGGCCGTGGCTTTGTGCTGCCCCCTTGGCCTGCCTCGTCGTTGGGGGTGTCGGCTACGGCGTATCCCTCGCGATCGGGGTTGATCAGCCCATCGGCGGGCTCTGGGGAGGGGTCGCGGCGGCGCTGGGCATGCTCATCGCCGCTCTCGCGGTGCTCCCGTGGATCCCTCGCCCGCTCAACGAATGGGCCAACCTGCTTTTGGGTGGGCAATTGTTCGGCTTCATGGCCGTGCTCGGCTCCGGCTTCGTCATGTGGAAGGCCACCGGCACCAACGCCACCCCGCTCGGACTGACCGGCGCGGCGGCGTTCCTGGTTGCCCAAATGGTGCAGGTCAGCGTCTTCCAGGCGGCTTCGAGGCCCATCGAGAAGCGGCTGCGCGAAGAAGGCGTCCCCAAGGCCGGCTGAACCGCTCCGGATTTTGATTTCGTCGCGCTCAAATCCAGCACAGCGCGGCGAATCTCTATACATTATGCCCCCGCGCGGGACCGCCCCGCGTGTTCCCCGCAGACCCGTTTCGACCGGTTCCAGCGCCGCCACGCGTCGCCCGGAATGACTGACGAAACGATCCGCCCGTTCCGAAGCGATCCCCCGAGAGGACCACTCGAGACCATGCCCGCTTCAGACCTGATCTTCTCCACGCTTGCCGCAGGCAGCCCGCTGGACCACACGCTCGACAAGATCCTTGTCGGCAACGAGACCTTCGGCCTGACGATGAACACGCTCACGCTGGTGATCGCGTTCCTGGTCTACCTCTGGCTTATGAACATCGTCGCCAAGGCGATCGCCGTCGGCCCCGAGTCGCAGGGCAACGAGCGCTACATGACCAAGGGGCGGCTCGCCCAGATCGTCGAGTTCATCGTCCTGATGCTGCGTGACCAGTTCATCCGGCCCCAGCTCGGCGAGCAGACCAACAAGTTCCTGCCCTTCCTGCTGACCCTGTTCTTCTTCATCTGGGTGAACAACCTCCTCGGTCTGGTGCCGCTGCTCGACATTCAGCACCTGATCGGCTCTGCCTGGGGCGATCCCGGCTTCGCCCTGATCGGCGGCACACCCACAGGCCGCATCACCACCAACGCCGCCCTCGCACTGATCGCGTTCATCATCTGGACGCAGGCGGGCATCAAGTCCAACGGCATCGGCGGCTGGCTCAAGCACTTCATGGGCGGCGCCCCCTGGTACCTCGCCCCGATCATGATCCCGGTCGAGATCATCGGCATGATCGTCAAGCCCACCGCCCTGACCATTCGTCTGTTCGCGAACATGACCGCGGGCCATGTGCTCCTCGCCGCCCTGATCGGCTTCACCGGCATGGCCTTCTACGGCTTCCTCGGCGACGGCATCACCGGCGGCGGCGTCGTCGCATCGCTGGCGATCGGCCTCATCTCGTGGGTCTCCTCGACCCTGATCTTCTTCCTCGAAGTCTTCGTGGCGACCCTTCAGGCCTTCGTCTTCATGTTCCTCACCGCCGTGTTCATCGCCCAGATGGTGCACCACGACCACGGCCACGATGAGGAGCACGATCACGAGCACGACCACAATTCCCATCTCGGCAGCGCGATTCCCGAGGACGCCGCTCTGGGCGCTGCCTGAGTTCACCGTTTGACCTTTGTGTGCCCCCGAGCCGGTGAGTGTCCGGCCGGGAGGAGTTTGAAACCTGAGTTCCCTGATCGTCGCGTGTGTCGACGGCACAGATTTTCGGAGAGCGTGTAACAATGAAGATTTCCAAGATGTTCGGTATGGGTGCCGTCGCCGCCGCTGGCGTGGCTCTGCTTTCGGGTACCGCCCTGGCTCAGGACGGCGCCACCACCGTCGAGCTCGCTGAAGCCGCCAACAGCGGCATGAAGGGCCTCGGCTACGGCATCGGCATGGGCCTCGCCGTCATCGGCGCCGGCCTCGGCATCGGCCGCATCGGCGGCTCGGCCGTCGAGTCCATGGCCCGTCAGCCCGAGGCCACCGGCTCCATCACCACCGGCATGCTGCTCACCGCGGCGTTCGTCGAAGGTGCCGCCCTGTTCGCCGTCGTCGTGGCGTTCCTCGCCTGATCGACGACCAATCGGTTCTTCGATCACGCTGGTGAAAGCCGGCGTGATCGGTTTTTCGCCCGCCGGTGCTTGTCAGCGCCGGCAGTCCGAACTTCCACAGTGAGGCCTGCTGTATGACTTGGATGGTCCACCTCATCGCCGCCGAAAAGGCATCCGACCCTCTGCTGGCGAATGTCCCGAACTTCATCGTCGCGATCCTGGCGTTCGTCACCGCCCTGATCGTCTCGAAGCTCTTCATCTGGCCGAAGATCACCGGCGGTCTCGACGCCCGCGACGCGAAGATCCGCAGCGAGATCGAAGCCGCCGAGAAGTCCCGCGCCAACGCCGATCAGGCCCTCAAGGACTACCAGGCCTCGCTGGCCGAGGCCCGCGCCGAGGCCGCCAAGATGATCGAGCAGACCAAGGCCGAGCAGGTCCGGCTCGCCGCCGATCTCAAGGCCAAGTCCGAAGCCGAGCTCAACCAGCTCCGCGACTCGGCCCGCCGGAACATCGAGGCCGCCAAGCGCGCTGCGATCGCCGAGCTCTACCGCGATTCGGCCCAGATCGCCGTGCGCATCGCCGAGAAGATCCTCGAGCGCGAAGTCAACGCCGCCGACCACGCCCGCCTGATCGACGAAACCCTCGCCGAGGTCAGCTCGGAATACGCCGGGGCCTCGGCCTGACCGATCCGGTCGTTCTCTGAAAGGACGCACGCCGTGCCACTGTTCGAATCGCCGCCCGAGGCGGTGGACAAGGTGTATGCCAGGAGTCTCTTCGAACTCGCCGAGTCCGAGGGCGGTCGCAATCGCCTCGAATCGCTCTCGGCAGAGCTCGACGAACTCGTCGAACTCACCCGCGCTGAGCCCCAGTTGAGCGAGTTCTTCTCCTCGCGCATCCTCGCCACCGAGGATCGGCGCGACTCCATCAACGCCATGTTCAACGGCACCCTCAGCGACCTGCTGCTCCGCTTCCTCCAGATCCTCAACCGCAAGGAACGGCTCAACCGCCTGCTCTCCATCGTCGCGGCGTACGAGGAAATGGTCCAGGAAAAGTTCGGGCGCATCGAGGTCAGCGTTTACACCCGCGAAGCCATCTCCGCCGACCAGATCGCCCAGATCAAGGCCCGGCTCGAAGTCGCCACCGGTCGCGAGCCCGTCATCTACCCCTACACCGTCCCCGGCATGATCGGCGGCGTGAAGATGCAGATCGGCGACCGCCTCTTCGACGATTCCATCCAGACCTCGCTCCGCAACATGAGCGAACTCATCAAGGAAGACGGCGCCGCCGCCATCCGCACCAAGCCGTCGAGCCAGTTCCTCGCTGAGGACACCTCCGACGATTCCCAGTAAGACCAGACACCACCTTCCCGATCGATCGGGGCCGCTCAAAACGCCCCATACCGACAGGATCATCCGATGAAGATCAAGACCGAAGAAATCACGAGCGTCATCAAGCAGGAGATCGAGAAATACTCCACCCAGCTGGAGGTTTCCGATGTCGGCCGCGTCATCGAGATCGGCGACGGTATCGCCCAGATCTACGGCCTGTCGAACGCGATGGCCGGCGAGCTGCTCGAGTTCCAGACCGATGAGGGCTCGGTCATGGGCCAGGTCATGAACCTCGAGCTCGACACCGTCGGCGCGGTCGTCTACGGCGACTACAAGAAGGTCCGCGAGGGCGCGACCGTCCGCTCCACCGGCCGCCTGCTCGATGTGCCCGTCGGCGAGGAGCTGCTCGGTCGCGTCGTCAACCCGCTCGGTGAGCCGCTCGACGGCGGCCCCGCCATCGACGCCAAGAACCGCCGCCCCGTCGACATCATCGCCCCCGGCATCGCCGACCGGCAGCCAGTGAAGGAGCCGATGCAGACCGGCCTCAAGGCCGTCGACTCGATGATCCCGATCGGCCGCGGCCAGCGCGAGCTCGTCATCGGCGACCGCAAGACCGGCAAGACCGCCGTCTGCGTCGACGCCATCATCAACCAGAAGCGCAACTGGAACACCGACAACGCCGTCGTCTGCATCTATGTCGCCGTCGGCCAGAAGGAATCCACCGTCGCCGGCGTCGTCCAGCAGCTCAAGGACGCGGGCGCGATGGAGTACACCATCGTCGTCAACGCCGGTTCCTCCGACCCCGCCCCCATGCAGTATGTCGCGCCCTACGCCGGCACCGCCATGGGCGAGTACTTCATGTGGCAGGGCAAGGACGGCAAGACCCCCAAGCATGTGCTCGTCGTCTACGACGACCTCTCCAAGCAGGCCGTCGCCTACCGCCAGCTCTCGCTGCTGCTCCGCCGCCCGCCCGGCCGCGAGGCCTACCCCGGCGACGTGTTCTACCTGCACTCGCGCCTCCTCGAGCGCGCAACCAAGCTCTCCGATGAGAACGGCGGCGGCTCGCTGACCGCGCTGCCCATCATCGAGACGCAGGAAGGCGATGTGTCGGCCTACATCCCGACCAATGTGATCTCCATCACCGACGGCCAGATCTACCTCGAGCCCGAACTGTTCTTCGCCGGTGTCCGCCCCGCGATCAATGTGGGTATCTCGGTGTCCCGCGTGGGCGGCAACGCCCAGATCAAGGCCATGAAGCAGATCGCCGGTTCGCTCCGCCTCGACCTCGCGGCGTTCCGCGAACTCGAAGCGTTCGCCCAGCTCGGCACCGAACTCGACAAGGCCACCCAGGCCCAGCTCGATCGCGGTATGCGAATGGTCGAACTGCTCAAGCAGAAGCAGTTCCAGCCCATGGATGTGATCGACCAGGTCATCTCCATCTTCGCCGGTACCCGCGGCTTCCTCGACGACATCAAGCCGTCGGAAGTCCCCGCCTTCGAGAAGGAACTGCTCCAGCACTTCAACGAGGGCGCCGGCAAGTCCGTCCGCGACGAACTCGCCCAGCTCAAGGCGATCGACTCCTCGCTGGAAGGCAAGCTCAAGGACGCGATCACGAATTTCAAGGCCGGCCGCAAGAGCTGATTTTCCAAACGAAACAATTTCGTTCGCCAGATTGACAAACACACAAGCGCCCGCTGAAAGCGGGCGTTTTTTTTTGTGGTGCTACTCACTTTCCGGTGTACTCTTCAAGCATCTCGGGCATCCAACGATGGCTTCCCCGGACATACGCCTTTGCAACTTGAGGAGAGATCGATGATCGCCAAACCCGCCAGTCTCGTCGCCTTCGCCGCGCTGCTGCTCCCGTCCGTCGCGTTCGCGCAATGGACCGATGACCCCCAGACCAACACCGCGGTCGCCGCGAGCGCGAACGGCCAGACGGTTCCGAAGATGGCGACGACCTCCGACGGCTGGACTTGGTTTGGCTGGTTCGAGTCCGTCGGCGCTCCGAACTTCTATGAGGTTCGCGCGCAGCTGCTCGATCCCGAGGGCAACGCTCAGTTCGGCCCCTCCGGCGTGCTGGTCTCCAACAACCCGAACCCTTCTTCGCTCGTCGACTGGGATCTCACCGTCGATGCCCACGGCAACGCCTTCATGGCGTTCACCGACAGCCGCGCCGGTGACGACCGCGATATCTACGCCTACCTCATCGCGCCCGACGGAACCTCCTTCTGGGGGCCGAACGGCGTGACCGTCTCGAACAACAGCGACTTCGAGGCCGACCCGCGCGTCGCCGCGCTTTCCGGCGGCGAGTACGCCGTGGTGTGGCCCCGCTACGACTCGACGCGTGGTCTGCGCTACCAGCGCATCAACGCCGCGGGACAGGTCCAGCTCGGCCCCGAGGGGATCAAGATCGCGGGCACCGGAAACGAAGCCCCGGCCTTCGCTCGCATCGTCGCCACCGATGACGGCGGCTTCGTCGGCGCGTGGGTGCGCGACACCGCCTCGTTCCTCTCGCCCCGTCACATCCACGCCCAGAAGTTCGACGCGAGCGGCAACCCCCAGTGGCCCGGCAGCTTCCTGGTGATGCAGAATGTCACCTCGGTCCCGATCGCCCACTCGCCCCGTGTCATCCTCAGCGCCGATGGCGGTGCCGCCGTCGCCTGGCACGACACCCGCGACGGTGACTTCGACTGCTATGTCCAGCGCATCAACGCCGACGGCACCCTGGCGTTCACGCCAAACGGCATCGCGGCGTCCAGCTTCGCCGGCCGCCAGCAGCTCGACCCGGCGATCTCGTTCCTGCCCGGCACGAACGAGATCATCATGTTCTACAACGAGCGCAACGCCGCCCAGTCGCAGTGGGGGCTCTCCGTGCAGCGGTTCGATGAGTTCGGCGGTCAGGCCTTCGGACCGACCGGCGTCGAACTGGTCGCGCTTTCCTCCACAAACCTGTCCGCACCGGTCAGCGTCAGCGCTGAGAACGGCGCAATCATGATGTACACCCGCGCCACCGGACCCGTCACCAACGAGCTGTACGCGCTGCGAGTGGACGAGTTCGGCAGCCCCGCCTGGGCCGGTCCGGTGGCCATGTCCACCGCCGTCAGCAGCAAGTTCCGCCTTCAGGCCACGGTCGACGCATCGGGTGTCGCTCGCGCGGGCTGGGAAGACGATCGCAACGGTTCGGGCGATGTCTACGCCCAATCGATCGGAGCCGACGGCACCCTCGGTGCAGGTGGCGGCGAGCCCTGCCCCGCCGATGTCGACGGCAACCAGAGCGTCGACCTGGACGACCTGAACATCGTGCTCACGAACTTCGGTCAATCGACAAGCAACGGTGACACCGACGGCAACGGCGTCGTCGACCTCGACGACCTCAACGCCGTACTCACCGCGTTCGGCACCGCGTGTCCCTGATTCAGTACTTGACGATGAACGGCAGCACGATCGAGATCGCGATCAGCAGGATGATGATCACCTCGAGCGTTTCCAGCCGGCGGGTCGCCGCGGTGTCGGTGATCCGCTGGTAAACGCCGTCCGCGGCGTCGAGCTTCCGCTGCACATTCGCCTGCCACGCCGGCAGCGACAGCCGCTCGGACGCCAGACGGTACACGCGCGCGAGGTACTGGTTGCCCATCAGCTTGATCGCGTTGTTCACGCCCTCGAACAGCACCGCGGCGTCGGTCTGCACCATCGCGAAGCGGCTGACCAGCGCATCATCTTTGAAGTTCGGATACCAGCGACGCTTCACGAACCGTTTGAGAAGTTCATCCGAGTGGTCGAGGATCGAGTCAAGCTCCTCGTCGAGGATGCGAAGCTGCAGCAGCTCGACATTGGCGTGCTGGAGCACCGCGATGATGTCGTTCGGGTCCGGGTCGAGCAGCACCGCGGCGTTCCAGTCGATCACCGCCAGATCGTTCGGCCCGTACGACATAGAGCCGCCGGTGCTCCGGGCGACCTGCTCGGAGCTGAGCTCCCCGCCCTCGGCCTCGATCGCGCGGGCAAGTACCTGCCGGTGCCGATCGAGGAACGCTGTCGGCGATTCTCCATCGCCGCACGAACTGATCGAAAACACGCAGTAGTCCTCGACGATCTCACGGAGGAGGGGCCGCTCGACCGCTTCTCTGACCGAATCGAACACGCGCTGCACGCACCCGCGCGAGTGCTCGAGCAGCTTCCGATTGTCGTAGAGCAGCAGAGCAAGGCCCGGCAACGAATCGGGTGAGCCCTCGAACGGGATCGAATAAGTGACCAGGATCGCGCCGAAGTCGTAGACGAGCATCTCGACGGTCGCTTCGGTGCTGTAGCCACCCAGACCAACCGATCCGACATCGACCAGCAGGCGTAGCGGCGCGGGCTGATAGCCGAACCAGCCGGGTGACGGACGCCTGCCTCGCATGATCTGATACGGAGCCGCATCCGTGAGAAGCTGGCGCGCGCGATCGAGATCGACCTGGAAACCCATGTCGTACGCGAACATGAAGCGGCAGGTTCCTGAGACCCGATCTTCGAGCCCACCGCTCCGTGTTTCGGAAGAAGTCATATGCGTTGCTTCCTGGGGGTCAGAATCATTTTATGTGATGCCGAGGCGAGTCCGTGAGCAGATCTCTCTACACGGCTCGTATCGTTATCGGACTTCGCAAAATTGCTTGGTTTTTGAACCCCACGGTCCCTATAGGGCGATCTCTTCATCTCATTGCCGTATCTACCGGACTTCACGCCACAATCACTGTCTCAAAGGTGACCCGGTGGGTTTCTCGGTGTATTTTCATCGGGTTGCCCCGTCTCATGTTGAGAATACGCGAATGCCTGTCGCCGCGTGGGTATATACAAAGAGAGAAGAGGAGAACGGATCACCATGAAACGCGCAATTTTGCTTTGTCTCGTCGCAGGAACGGCGAGCTCGATCGCTTCGGCCAACGACATCAACTGGGCAGCGCCCGTCGACGGGTTCTGGAACACCGCGGCGAACTGGTCTCCCGCGACCGTCCCCACCGCCGCGTCCGATGTCGCCATCCTCGGCCTCAGCGGGCCGTACACGGTGAACCTCAACCTGTCGCCCTCGATCGATGGGCTTTCGATCACCAACCCCGAGGCGGTGTTCGAACTCACCGCGGGACGCACCATGACTCTCGGAAGCAGCGGTGTCTTCAACGACGGTTGGATCATCGTCAACCCAACCAGTGTGGGATTCACCACTTCACTCACGCTGAACCAACCTGCCACGATTGATGGCTCGGGCCTGCTGACGCTCAACAGCGCAGCGACCACAGCCAGAATCAATTCGACTACGGATGCCCTGATGACCCACGGTGTGGATCACACCATCAATGGGTTCGGCCAAATCGCCCTCCGATTCGACAACCTCGGGTACATCGCCGCCGATTCGACCGGGAACACCCTGAACATCATCGGCGGCCAGAAGTCCAACAGCGGCGTTATGGCGGCGACCGACGGCGGGATCATGCAGATCTCCAACACGATCATCGACCAGAGCGCTGGCGGATTCCTCGAAGCCGCTGGCGGCGAGGTCTCCCTTTCCAACTCGGCCATCATCGGCGGGTTTCTTCTCAACAGCGGCGATGCCGGTTCGCTCCTCACATTCGGCTCAAATTCCTCGCTCGAAGCGGTGACGGTCAATGGTGACTCCCAGCAACCCGCAAGTGCCAATGTGAGCATCGGCGCCGGTTCGCTCGTCAACAACGGCACATGGATCGTCAATCCAACAAGCGTCGGATTCACCACGAGTCTGGGCTTCACCGGCAGCACGGTCATCGGTGGCAACGGCACCATCCGGTTGAACGGGCCGGGCAGCAACGCACGGATGGTCGGCGCGGGCATCGGTGTCGAAAACGGTGCCGACCATTCCATCCGCGGGTACGGCCAGATCCTGGTTGACCTCATCAACAGCGGCGTGGTCGCCGCGGATCGCGACGGCCAGGTCCTCGAGCTTTCCACAGGCAACAAGACCAACCTCTCCACGATGCGGGCCGAGGATGGCGGCGAACTGCGGCTCGCCAACACCACGGTCACTCAGTCCGCCTCGGGCGAGGTGATCGCCGATGGCGGCCTGGTGAACCTCGCCGCGAGTACCGTGGTCGTGGGCGGTTCGCTTCGAAACCTCATGTCACCGGATTCCAACGCGATCGTTTCCGGCACCACAACGCTCGAGGATGTGACCATCGAAGGCGATTGGGCGCAGAATGCCGGAGTCACGCTGACCCTTCTTGGGACCACCGTCAACGAAGGAACATACACCCTGAACTCGACGAGTATCGGTTTTCTCACCACGATCAACTTCCCCCAGCCCGCGACGCTCGCCGGCTCGGGCACGCTGCGCTTGAACGGGGTCATTTCCCAGGCGCGCGTGAATTCGGCGTCCGGTCAGCAGTTCACCCAGGACGCCGGCCATTCCATCCGCGGCTTCGGTCAGATTTCCGCCTTGATGCTCAACAACGGAATGGTTGCTGGGGATGTGGCTGGTGAAGCGATCCGGATCGACGGTCAGACCAAGGTCAACAATTCGGTATTCCGAGCCGAGAACAGTGGTGGCCTTGAGATCCAGAACACCACGGTCGATCAGACCGGCGGCGGGATCATCGAAGCCGATGGCGGATCCGTCCAGTTCACATCAGCCACCGTGATCGGTGGAACCATTCGAAACTCGGGTTCATCCGGATCCTCTGTCGCATTCGCGAGCAACACACTGCAAAGCTGCACCTTTGACGGCAACACCGCTCTGAACGCCGGGAGTAACCTTGTGATCGCGGGTGGACTCCTCACCAACAACGGTGTCCTCACAGTCAACATGGCATCCGTGGGCTTCCTGACCTCGCTCAGCTCGAGCGGGGCAACGCAGATCGACGGGACCGGAGTGATCCGCCTGAACGCCACCGGTTCATCCGCCCGACTGCTCAACTCCACCGGCGACCTGCTCACCCTCGGCTCCGGCCAGACCCTCAGCGGCGTCGGTCAGATCGCTGCGGCGACGCAGATCGACGGCACCCTTTCGCCCGGTCTCGGCATCGGCACGATGACGGGCAACCGCCCGGTGACCCTGGGTGACACCGCCGCGTTCGCCTGCGAGTTCAACGACAGCGGCGTTTCGGACCTCTACCAGACCAGCTCGACCATCACCCTCGACGGCACGCTCGACATCTCCTTCGTCGACGGCTACACCGCGTCTGCTCCGGAAGCGTTCACGATCATCACGACCGGGACCAACGGCGTGACCGGCCGATTCGACCAGATCACCGGCGACGCCCCGCCCGCCCCGCTGATCACCCGCGTGCTGTACGAGTCCAACCGCGTCCGCGTCGGCTTCACCTGCATCGGCGACGCCAATCTGGACGGCTCGACGGACCTCGATGACCTCAACGCGATCCTCACGAACTTCGGGACCGGATCGAGTCTCGGAGACCTGAACGACGACGGCATCGTCGACCTCGACGACCTCAACATCGTCCTGACGAACTTCGGCAGCGACTGCCCGTAACAGGTCGATCCCCCAGCAGAGCCAGCAACCCTCAAGCACCCCCCGAGCCGGATCGCGTACCCGCGCGTCCCGGCTCGGTTTGTTTTTTGCCGCGCCGTTTGTCCACACCGATCCCTCGTATAATGCTCGCTTTCGGCTCTGAACTGAGCACCCGTGATACCCCGACGACGCAAACCCATCCAGCTCGATGTCGAGATGCAGGCCCAGCCGGACGATTCCGCCTGCGGGCCGACCTGTCTCCACGCTGTCTACCGCTATTTCGGCGCGACCTTCCCGCTCAGCAGCATGCTGGAGAGCGTGCCGCGAGTCCGAGGCGACGACACCAATTACCCCGGCACGCTCGCGGTCATGCTCGGCAATGATGCCCTTAATCGGGGGTACGACGCCTCGCTGTGCACCTTCAACCTCCAGGTCTTCGATCCGACCTGGTTCTCCGACTCGGAATCGCCGGGCGATCCCGGCCTGCTCACCCGCAAACTCCGGGCTCAGGCCGAAGCCAAGAACGCCCAGGATCCGCGCTTCGGCCCCGCGACCGAGGCCTACCTCGAATTCCTCGAAAACGGTGGCAAGATTTTCTTCCGCGATCTCTCCTCGGGGCTGGTCGCGTCGTACATCCGCGCCGGGCTGCCGATCCTGACCGGGCTCAGCGCGACCTACCTCTACCGCTGCGCCCGCGAGTGGGGACCCAACGACGACTACGACGACATCCGAGGCACGCCCTCCGGTCACTTCGTGGTCCTCGACGGCTACGACCCGGCCCGCCGCCTCGTCTCCGTCGCCGACCCGCTGGCCGACAACCCCGCCATGTTCGAGCAGAAGTACACCGTCCCGATGTCCCGTTTGGTCGCGGCGATCATGCTCGGCGTATTGACCTACGATGCGAACCTGCTGGTGATCAAGCCCAGCGATGAATCGGAGATGTCATGAACTCGCTGATCGTGGTGGATTCACCCAAGCGATGGCCGTTGCATGTCGAGGGCGCCAAGGTCGTTTCCTCGCGCGATTACCTGCTCGGCGCGGATGAACTCTGCGAGCCGGGCGCGAAGGTCTTCAACCTCTGCCGGTCCTACCGCTACCAGTCGGCGGGCTACTATGTCTCCCTGCTCGCCGAAGCCCGGGGCCAGCGCCCGCTCCCTGAGATCACCGCGATCCAGGACCTCAAGCTCAGCCCCGTCGTGCGCCTCGTCTCGCAGGACCTCGTCGAACTCGTCCAGTCCAGTCTGCAGCGCATCAAGTCCGAAGAGTTCGAACTGAGCGTGTACTTCGGCAAGAACCTGGCCCGCCAGTACGACCGGCTCGCGCTCGCTCTGTTCAACGCCTTCCCGGCTCCCATGCTCCGCGCGAGGTTCGAGCACAACGGCGTGTGGCGCCTCGCCGCGATCCGGGCGATCGCCCTCGGCGAAGTCCCCGAGTCGCACCGGCCCTTCCTCGCCGAGCAGGCACAGAAATACCTCAAGCGCTCGCCCCGCAAGGCCAAGACCGAGACCGCCTTCCGCTACGACCTCGCGATCCTCCTCGATCCGGACGAGCCCATGTCCCCCTCCTGCCCCGAAGCGATCAAGCGTTTCATCAAAGCGGGCGAGTCCATGGGCATCCGCTGCGAGATCATCGAGAAGGACGCCTACGGCCGCCTGGCCGAGTTCGACGGCCTGTTCATCCGCACCACGACCTCGGTGAACCATTACACCTACCGCTTCGCCCGGCGCGCCGCCGCCGAGGGCCTGGTGGTCATCGACGACCCCGTCTCGATCGTGCGCTGCACGAATAAGGTCTACCTCGCCGAGACGCTCGAGCGTCATCGCATCGCCACCCCGAAGACCGTCATCTTCGCCAAGGACAACGCCGGCGAAGTCCTCTCCGAGGTCGGCCTGCCCTGCGTCGTCAAGAAGCCCGACAGCTCGTTCTCGGTGGGCGTGCTCAAGGCGACCAGCGAGGACGACTTTAAAGAAGTCACCTCCCGCCTGTTCGAAGAGACCGACCTCCTCGTCGCGCAGGAGTTCGTCCCCACCGATTTCGACTGGCGCATCGGCGTGCTCGGCGGCCAGCCGCTCTACGCCTGCCGGTACTTCATGGCCTCCGGCCACTGGCAGATCGTCAAGCGAGAAGACGACGGCGAAGTCGCCAACGGCGAATGGGAGACCGTCCCGGTCCGCGATGTCCCCGAGGCCGTGATCCGGCTTGCGACCCGCACCGCCGAAGTCATCGGCGACGGGCTCTACGGCGTGGACATCAAGGTCGTCAAGGGCAAGCCCGTCGTCATGGAAATCAACGACAACCCCAACCTCGATGACGGGGTCGAGGACCAGATCCTCGGGGATCGTCTGTACGAGCGCATCATGAACCATTTCCTCGTCCGCATGGAGGCCCGCCGCTCATGATCACGACCACCCCGCCCAACTGGTCGTACCCGCGCAGCGCCTTCTCGTGCACCGGCGTAGAACTCGAGTACATGGTCGTTGACCGTGAAACGCTCAATGTCCGGCCGATCGTCGATGAGCTGTTCAAATCCGTCAGCGGCTCCTACGACTCGGACATCCCACCGTTCGAGGACACCCCGAACATCTCCTGGTGCAACGAGCTCGCCCTGCATGTGGTCGAGCTGAAGACCGATGAGCCGTCGTCGGCTCTGGACGGCCTCGCCGCGCAATTCCAGAGTAATGTCAACCGGGTCAACCGGCTGCTCGAAGCGTTCGACGCCCGCCTTATGCCCGGCGCGGTCCACCCCTGGATGGACCCGATGACCGAGATGCGCCTCTGGCCCCACGAGGCAAACCCGATCTACGAGGCGTTCAACAAGATCTTCGACTGCCGCGGCCACGGCTGGGCCAACCTCCAGAGCACGCACATCAACCTGCCCTTCGCCAACGATGAGGAGTTCGGGCGCCTCCACGCCGCCATCCGCCTCGTTCTGCCGATCATCCCGGCGATCGCCGCCAGCTCGCCCATCCTCGGCGGGCGCTGGGTCCCCATCGCCGACCAGCGGCTGGAGGTCTACCGGCGCAACTCCGCGAAGATCCCGCAGGCCGCGGGCCTGGTGATCCCCGAACCCGTCTTCACCCGCGCTGACTACGAGAAGACGATCTTCCACCCGCTCTACGCCGCGCTCAAGCCCCACGATCCCGATGGCATCCTGCAGCACGAATGGGCGAACTCCCGCGGCTGCATCGCCCGCTTCATGCGCGGCTCCATCGAGATCCGCGTCGTGGATATCCAGGAATGCCCCGCCGCCGACCTCGCGATCGTCGCCCTCATCACCGCCGCCGTCAAAGCCATGTACGACGAGCGGTGGATCACCTACGAACAGCAGAAGCAGTTCACCGTCAAGCAGCTCCACGAGATCCTGCTCGACACCATCCGCTACGCCGAACGCACCCGCATCTTCGGCGAGCCGTTCATCGGCGCCTTCGGCATGACCGGCTCCACCGGCTGGGCCGGTGACATCTGGATCCGCATCTTCGAGGAATTGCTCGCCGATCACCCCGAGTTCGCGCCCACCCTCCGCACGCTGCTCACGCACGGCACGCTCTCGACACGCATCAACAAAACCATCGGGCGCTACCCCGACCGCACGCAGCTCCACCGCATCGCCTCGGACATGGCCGACTGCCTGAGCGAGGGGCGGCTGTACGGTGTCTGAGCCGATCGTCCCCCTGATCAGCTGCGAGCACGCTTCCAACGCCGTCCCGGAACAGTACGCCCACCTCTTCGCATCGCCGGAGGCACAGCGGCTGCTCTCCACGCACCGCGGCTGGGACATCGGCGCGCTCCCCGTCGCCGTCGATCTCGCCCAACGGCTCAGCGCCCCGCTGCTCTGCACCCGGATCACCCGCCTGCTCATCGAGGCCAACCGCTCGCTCGAAGCGCACGACCTGTTCTCAGCGATCTCGCGCGACCTGCCCGACGCCGAAAAGCAGGCCATCATCGATCGGTACTACCTCCCGTACCGCACCTCCCTCGAGCGCACCATCGCCGCCCTCATCGGCTCCGGCCATCGCGTCCTGCACCTCTCGGTGCACTCCTGTACCGACGAACTCAACGGCAACACCCGTGACTTCGAGCTCGGCCTGCTCTTCGATCCCAAGCGCAGCTTCGAGTCGCGCATCACAGCCCGCATCTCCGACTGGTTCTCGCGCGAGCACCCCGAATACCGCGTCGTTCACAACAAGCCCTACCTCGGCACCGACGACGGCATGACCACCGAGCTGCGCAAGCTGTTCCCGGACCCGGTCTACGCCGGCATCGAACTCGAACTCCGCCAGGGACACATCGCGGACCCGGACGCACGGCATTCGATGGCGAGCGCACTCAGACTCGCTGCCGAGTCATGCCTCGATGCATGCTGAGCGGCGTCGCTGATCAGGGGTGCAGCCAGTCCGACAATGCCAATCCGCCTTCGGCATCCCATCGAAACTGCGCTCGCCGATGCCCGCCGTGGTGCAGCCACAACCAGTCCAGCTCCATCACGCGCGTCCGCACCAGCGCGAAGTTCGCGCGCCCGTCCTCGCTGCGCTGCGCATCCGGCTCGCTCCGCAGCACATCCTCCGGAAGGTTCGCGCTCGGTTCGTCCGACCGGGTCCCCGGCTCGTGCGGTGCGAGGTAACACCGCCGGCTCATCAGCGCGGTCCGCGACCAGGCCCGCTCGAACTCCTCGCCCTCCACATGCACTTCCGCCAGCGCCCGCACCCGGAGCTGAACCCTCGCCTTCGCGTCGTAGAACATCCACGCAACCATCGGTTGCCGCCGGATGTCGTTGAGCTTCGGTGCGCGACGATCGGTGTGGCACCCCAGGACCAGCGCACCCGGGTCCGCCTGACGCAGCACCACCGTGCGCGCCCGAGGCGTACCATCCGTCGCATCCGTCGTGCACAGCACGGGCGTGCGAAACGCGTGGCGTCGGTCCTTCGTCGCCCGCACCAGCATCGTCCACGCCGAGCCCGGTATTTCCGCCAGCTCGATGTCCCCGGATGATTCCTCGCTCATGGACCAACGCTAGCCCGTTACCCTTGATCCGGCGAGCATTCCGCTTCACGCCCCTGAACAACCACCGTTTTTGTGGGAATCTTCTGCCACGCCTTCCCGTTCAAGTGGTACAACCTTTGGGCGACATTCCCGGCCGCCCCCCCAGGAGAACTGACTCATGACCCGAATCTCCCGATCCCTGACAAACCCGCTCCTCGCCGCGACCGCGATCCCCGCGATGCTCCTCGCCGGCTGCCAGACCTATCCGCCCGAAGACTACGGGCGCACCACGACCGTCCCCGTCGATCAGCGCCAGTCCTACGAGCGCGGCCTCGCCTCCAAGGACCTCACCGCCGCGACCGACGACATGGTGCGCTCCATCGCCGCCAAACCGGAGATCCGCGACAGCCCGTACCGCGTGCAGATCGTCATGGCCGATGTGGTCAACCGCACCTCGATGCCAGCGCGCAACTACGACATCTACCTCGCGCGCATCCGCGCCCTGCTCAACCAGACCGATTCGCGCTACAACATCGGCTTCGTCACCGAGAAGGCCCGCGTCGAACAGCTGCGTCGCTCCGAAGGCCTCGACCCCGCCGGCGGCTCGTCCTACGCCTCCAAAGCCGATTACGCGCTGCAGGGCGAGTTCTACGATCTGCCCAACCAGGGCTCGAACTACTACCTGCTCACCTTCCAGATCGTCGACCTCAGCGACGGCGAGATCTACTGGGAGAACTCCTACGAAGTGAAGTTCGACTGAGCACGGGGGCTACAGCGATGCACACCACGCTGCGAACCATCGCACCTGTCGTGCTCTGCGCCCTCGGTGTCGTGCTCGGCGGCTGCGCTGCGCCACGCATCCAGACCACGCAGCTCACCTCCACCGATGTCGTCCAGATGACCGACGAGATGACCGCCTCGCTCACCCGAGACGAATTCATCTCCACCCGTTCACCATCCAGCGAGCCGTGGGTGTTCTCGATCGACCGTGTGCGGAACCTCACCGAGCACCCGATGTCCATGAACCAGCGCTGGGCCACCATGGCCCGGTTGCGCTCGCGCCTGGCCCAGACGGACTTCGCGCGCGAGCGCAACATCGCATGGATCCTCCCGCCCGACCTCTGGCAGCAGTACGCCCCCGATTCCTACGACCCCGCCGCCCAGCGCCGCCTCCCGACCCACTCCCTTCACGCCACCTTCTACTCCGACACCACCAGCTCGCTCGCCGGTCGCAGCGATGCCTACCTCTGCGCGTTCACCCTCACCGATCTCGCCACCGGCCAGATCGTCTGGGAGGACCGCTTCGAGGTGAAGTACACCCAGCGATCCGACTCGATCCATTGATGACCATGCCACGCCGCCGCACAGCCCGATCCCGCCTCACGCGCTCCGCCGGCGCAGCGCTCGGGTGCTCGGTATTCGCCCTCGGCGCGTGCGCTTCGTCCGGCAGCGATCCGACCCAGGCCGCGGCGACCCGCTTCTACGCGGGCAACTTCGCCGACGCCCGCGAAATCCTTCGCGCCACCGCCTATCGCGAGCCGCCGACGGAGAACACAGTCCTCGCCGCCTCCGCCCTCGGCTTCGCCTCCCTCGCCGCCGGCTCCACCTACGAAGCGCAGAAAGCCCTGCTCCGCGCCTACGACTTCCTCGAATCCGGAGCGGTCAACGACGAGGGCCGCGTCTTCGCCGCCACCGTCTTCACCGACTCCGCGCTCGTCTACAAGGGCGAGCCATTCGAGCAGGCCATGACCTACCACGCCCTCGCCGTCGCCGCGGCTCTCGAGGGCGACTGGGAAACCGTGCGCATCGCCTCCCGCGCTGCCACCCGCAAGCTCCGCGACTACGACGACGCCCGATCCGCCGGACACTCCACGCCCGAAGAGATCGCCCGCCGTGCCGCAGATCAGGGCAACGACTTCCTCGAAGACGAAGCCCGCCTCGTCGACACCGACTTCGCCGCGGCGTACCTGCTCGAAGCCATCGCCGACCGCGCCCTCGGCATCCGCTCCAACGCGATCGAACTCGCCATCGGTGCCGATCCCTCCGTCGAACCCATCGCTCGCAGAATCGAGCGGGGCGAGTACAACACCCTCGTCATCGCCCACACCGGACGCGGCCCCATCAAGCAGAATGTCGGGCGCGACGGCGTCTCCACCCTCTGGGGCACCCGCGCCAACCCCGTCCCCGGCGGCCTCGCGCTGGAGTACAACGGCACGCAGCACGCCGGCCCGGCCCAGCCCGTCGAAGACATCAACGCGATGAGCCGCGATCACCGCTGGATCAACCTCCAGTCCATCCGCGAACTCAAATCCGTCCTCGGCGACGGGCTCATCATCGCGGGCGCGGTCGTCTCCCAGATCGATTCCGACTCCGGCGAGAGCGTGCTCATCGGCCTCGGCCTCATCGGCGCGGGCCTGCTCTCGAAAGCCGGTGCCCAGGCCGACACGCGCCACAACCCGCTGCTCCCCGCCGCCGTGTACATCATGGTCGCCGACCTGCCCGTGCCCGGCGAAGCACAGACCCCGCCCGACCTCGTGCTGCGCGTCGCCGGTGTTCCCGACGCCGCCTACCGCATCCCGCGCTTCGCGCCCGGCACCACCGACAACCCCGCCGTGGCCTACTTCCGCTTCGTCGGCACGCAGACCCAGCCGGGGCTGAGCGCCTCAGACCCGATCTACGCCCACGACGGGTACCCGCCCGCCGTCGGTGATTACCCGTGGATCCTCGGCGGGCGCGATGTCTCCACGCCCTCGCCCGAAGTGCTCCGCATCTACCAGGCCGGCGGCTACTTCGACAACTGGACCGTCGAGGACCTCGAGCGACTCTACCGCGATGAGGGCATCCAGTTCGCCGAAGGCCCGCTCGAAGAGGGCGACAACCGCCACGAGTCCTACCGCCACATCCTCGAAGGCGGCAAGGTCCTCGCCACCCCCAACCTCAATACCCTCGGCGCAAAACTGCTGTATTACGCGCCCCACCCCCCGTACCAGCCCGTCAGCGATCGCGTGCGCAACCTCGCCGAGGCCATCCGCACCCAAGGCCCCGCCGCAACCGCGCGCGACGCCCAGCCATACACTCCAACCGGGAACTGACCACAGAAAGGACACCCGTCCATGACCAGCAAGACCACCCTCATCGTTCTGCTCGGTGCAGCCGCCCTGTCGCTCGGCGCCTGCCAGAAGTCGGTCGACCCATCGCCGAACGCCGGCCTGCTCGACCCCGTCCCCGCGCCCGCCAACAACCCGCAGGTGTCGCTCGGCAGCCCCGAGCTCGCCCAGCTCCTCGGTTTCGAGCCGGGCATCGTCGAACGGCGCAACGGTCTGCTGCATGTCGCCGTGCCGATGCGCAACCTTACCAACAACCGCTACACCCTCGACTACCGCTTCTTCTTCTACGACGAGAACGGCATGGAGGTCGGCCCGCAGATGGGCTATCAGGAAATCATCCTCGACCCCAAGGAGCAGCGCCGCCCCGCCACCAACGCCCCCGACGGCCGCGCCGTCGCCTACCGCCTGCATGTGAAGTGGGCCAACCGCTGAGCGTTGCTCGGGGTGGCATGGCCGCCCCTTGAGGCGGCTATGTCTTCTCATTCTCCTTCTCCCCTCGCGGGAGAAGGTGGCCGCGAAGCGGACGGATGAGGGGGCGGCCCGAATCTTCCGGCCATCACAAGCGTCACACCCAATAAAAAACCCCGCTCCACGCGGGGTCGTTTTCTTTCAGATCAACGCTTCGCTCACGCGTGAATCACACGCCCCTCCGAAGCCAAGCTGGCCTCGTGGATCGCCTCGTGCATCGTCGGGTGCGCGTGCACCGTCACATTGATCTCCTCGCTCGTCGCCTCCAGTCGGCGCGCCAGCGTGAGCTCGGCGATCAGCTCCGTCGCCTCGTGGCCGAGGATGTGGGCGCCCAGGATCTCGCCCCGCGGCAAACCGCGGATGATCTTCACCAGCCCCTTGTTCTGGCCCGCCGCGATCGCCTTGCCGTGCGACATCAGACTGTACGAACCGACCTGGTAGTCCTTGTCCTTGACCAGCCCGTTCTCCTTGAGCGCCCGCTCCGTGAAGCCGACCGACGCCACCTGCGGGTGGCAGTAGGTGCAGCCGGGGATCACCGTGTAGTCCATCGGGATCGGGTCGTGACCGGCGATCCGCTCGACCGCGATGATCGCCTCCTCCGACGCCACATGCGCCAGCCACGGCGGGCCGATCACATCGCCCACGGCGTAGATGCCGGGGATGTTCGTCGCGTAGGTCAGGTTCATCGGCTCCGGCGAGTTCGGCACATAGTCCGTCTTGATGTGGTCCTTGACGGTCTCGATGCCCAGCGAATCGTCGAACAGGCCGTCGTAACGCCCCTTCACGCCGATCGCCAGCAGCACCTTGTCGCCCTCGATGACCTCGGCCTTGCTCTCGTCGGCCTTGCCGTCCTTGAACGGCGCCACCGTGACCTTCACCCCGTCCTTGGTCTTCTCGATGTTCGTGACCGTCGTCGAGGTCCGGATGTTCATGCCTTGCTTCTTGAAGAGCTTCTCCAGCTCCTTCGAGATGTCATCATCTTCCACCGGCACGATCCGCGGCATCATCTCCAGCACGGTCACTTCCGTGCCGTACGAGTTGTAGAAGTACGCGAACTCGATCCCGATCGCCCCCGCGCCGACCACGATCAGCTTCTTGGGCTGCTCGGGCAGCGTCATCGCCTCGCGGGCGCCGATGATCTTGTCGCCGTCGAACCGCGCGAACGGCAGGTCCCGCGCGACCGACCCGGTCGCCACGAGGATGTTGTCGCAGGTGATCTGCTCGATCTTCTTGCCGATCGTCACCGGGGCGTGCGTCAGTGTCGACTTGACCTCCGCCTCCTGGATCTCGATCGTGCACTTGGCCGAGTTCTTCCGGCCCGACAGGATCTTCGCGTTCCCCTGGATGTGGTCGATCTTGTTCTTCTTCAGCAGGAAGCCGATGCCCTTGTTGAGCTTGTCCGCCACGCCGCGGCTGCGACCGATCACCTTCGACCAGTCGACCCGCAGGTTGTCGAACGACAGACCCCAGTCGTCGGCCTCCTTCGAAACCTTCTCGTACAGCTCGGCGTTCGCCAAGAGACTCTTCGAAGGGATGCAGCCCCAGTTCAGGCACACGCCGCCGAGCTTGTCCCGCTCGACGCACGCGACCTTCAGGCCGAGCTGAGCCGCGCGGATCGCGCCGACATACCCGGCGGGTCCGCCGCCGATCACAACCAGGTCGTAGTGCTTCTCAGCCACGGGGTACGGTCCTTCCTTCAAGCTAGATGCCCCCGGCAAGGCGAGGGATCGATCGTTCGCAGGGTGTTCGGGCAAATCGACCCGAAACGGACCGGATTGTAGCCGCTCACCCGCCGTCCCGCCGCCGATGAAACCGCTCGCGCCGCCTCACATCACCAGCGATTCCAGCCCGCCAAACCCCACCGGCTCCTTCGTGAAGAACGGCTCGGCGTACCGCGTCCCGATCCGCGAGCCGAAGTACCCCAGCCGCTCGGTCACGAAGCTCTCGACGCTCTGCCCGTCCGGGTTCGCCCCGATCCGCCCGGGCGCGACGAACTGCGTGTGGTACGCCTCCATCGACTGGATCTTCTGCCTCTCGAACCCCGTCACATCGATCAGGAAACTCGGATTCGCCACCCAGCGCAGGTGCGTCGCGTAGTAGTAGAACAGCCAGCGCGGGTAGATCTTCTCGCCCGGCAGGTCGATCTTGCTCAGCTTCGCGTCGAACCGCGCATCCTCGACGATCCGCGTCGTCGCCACATGGTCCGGGTGCGCATCCTCGGGGAACGGCACGAACAGGATCTCGGCCTGATGCTCCCGGATCACCGATGCCACCGCCCGGCGCGCTGCGATCGAGTGCTCCACCATCCGGTTCGGCAGCGCCCGGCCGCCCCAGGCCCCCTCGCCGCCGTGCCCCCGCGCTTCGCCCTCCACCATCAGCATCCGGCGCTTCACCCGCCCGGTCCCCCCGTCGAGCACCGCCCGAGCCGCCTCCGCCTCCCGCTCGCGCGTCAGCACATCCCCCAGGGGCGTCGGCTCCCCGTTGGTCATGTCCAGCAGCACCACATCATGCCCCTGCGAAGCGAGCTTCGCGATCGTCGCCCCCATCCCCGCCTCCTGATCATCCGGATGAGGCCCAACCACCAGAACATTCGCCATTACAGATCTCCAGAAGGGGAAAGCGGAGCAGCATGGTAGCCGCTGCTGCCACCTTCTCCCGGTGGCACCGGTCTCCGACCGGTGCTCCTCTTCTTCCCCCTTCTCCCCTCGCGGGAGAAGGTGGTCTTGTGCGGCATCAGCACAAGACCGGATGAGGGGGCGGCCCGAACCTTCCGGCGGTCGCGGAGTCCCAGTGATTAGAGCCCAATCGCGCAAGCGATGGGTTGCAAGCATCCGGCTGCACAATGCCACGAACCCGCGCCCCACTCCCCTCGCACCTCCGGTGCGAACCCCTCACCCCAACCCTCTCCCTCAAGGGGAGAGGG
>CBFGVX010000006.1:0-64537 GCA_965652425.1 uncultured bacterium
GATCGGCTCGTCGCCGAGGTCGATGCCGGTGATGCCGTTCATGTTCAGGTCGAGGTCGGCCTGATAGGTCAGGGTGAACGAAAGGGTGTTGAGGTCGTCGCCGTTGACGGTGTGGTCGCCGTTGACATCGCCCGCGGGGGTGACCTGGAAGGTGCCGTAGGGGTCGTAGCGGACGCGGTCGCCGACCGCGGCTGAGGTGAACCCGGTGCCGATGACGCTGAAGTTGCGGTCGGTCAGGGCGTAGTCGAGCGTGGCGTAGGTGGGGTCGGTCGCGAGCGTGCCGTCGGTGTTGAGGGACGCGGCGGTGTCGCGTGCTTCAGGTTGTCAAAGAGGTTAGGGCAGTCTGGCAGAGGGGCGGGGCGGGGTCAAGGGAAATCTTTGAATGGCCCCTCCAGCCGTCAAAACGGCAAATCCGACAGCTCCACATCCTCATTCCGGTCCCGGAAGAACCGCAGCGCCCACTCGTCGGCGAAGAGCATGGCGACGCGGTCGCGGTCGTCGAAGACCAGGCGGGAGCCGTCGGGGCGGTACGGCAGGGCATCGGGGTCCAGCGTGGCTCGGGTCAGCGGCTTCTGGCCTTTATAGCGCCACCACTTCGTGATGGTCCACGGGGCCGATTCGATGCGGGACTCCGCGCCGTACTCGTGCTCCAGCCGGTGGGTGAGCACCTCGAACTGGAGGGGGCCAACCGCCGCGAGCAGCGTGACCGAGGGGGACCCGCCGTAGACCTCGAACCGGCGGGCGACGCCCTCGCGCAGGAGCTGGCCCAGCCCGAGGTTGTAGCGTTTGAAGTTGCCCGGCTGCGGGTTGATGAGGTTGGCGAAGCACTCGGGGGCGAAGTCGGGCACCTCGTGGTAGACGATCGTGCGGTCGTCGGTCAGCGTGTCGCCGATGCCGAACAGGTCGTTGCCGACCAGCCCGACGACATCGCCCGCGACGGCCTCGTCCACGGTCTCGCGCTGGTTGGCGAAGAGCTTGGTGGCGTTGCCGAGGCGGACGCGCTTGCCGCTCTGGGCGTGGACCACGAACATATCGCGCTCGAACTTGCCCGAGACGACCCGGACGAACGCGATGCGGTCGCGGTGGCGCGGGTCCATGTTCGCCTGGATCTTGAAGACGAACCCGCTGAAGCGCGGGTCCTCGGGGCGGATCTCCCCGGCCTCGGACTGGCGCGGCGTCGGCGGGCTGGCGTGCTTCAGGAAGCCGTCGAGCAGGAGCTGAACGCCGAAGTTGTTCATCGCGCTCCCGAAGAAGACCGGCGTCAGCTCGCCGCGAGCGACCGCCTCGGTATCGAGGTCGGCCCCGGCGCCGCCGGTCTCGTCGAGCAGGCGGATCTCCTCGATGGCCTCGTGGTGGACCGGCTGATCGAGCCGCTTGAGCAGGGCCGGGTCGTCGATGCCGCCGAGTTCGACCGGAGCCGCGAACGCACCCCGGGGCGTGCGCTCGAACAGGTGCAGGCGGCTGTCGGTCCGGTCGTACACGCCCCGGAACTCCGGCCCCGAGCCGATCGGCCAGTTCATGGGGTAGGCGCCGATCCCGAGGACCTTCTCGAGCTCGTCGAGCAGTTCCAGAGGCGGCCGGGTCGGGCGGTCGCACTTGTTCATGAAGGTGAAGATCGGGATGCCCCGCTGGCGGCAGACCTCGAACAGCTTGCGCGTCTGGGGCTCGATGCCCTTGCCGGCGTCGATCACCATGACCGCCGAGTCGACGGCGGTGAGCACGCGGTAGGTGTCCTCGGAAAAATCCTTGTGGCCCGGCGTGTCGAGCAGATTGATCCGGTACCCGTGGTAGTCGAACTGCAGCAGGGTGGAGGAGACCGAGATGCCGCGCTGGCGCTCGAGCTCCATCCAGTCGCTGGAAGTCGAGCGTTGGTCCTTGCGGGCGGTGACGCTGCCGGCGAGCTCGATCGCGCCGCCGTAGAGGAGGAACTTCTCGGTGAGCGTGGTTTTGCCCGCGTCGGGGTGGGAGATGATGGCGAAGGTCCGCCGGGGCATTTTCGAGGAACCGCTCATGGACAAGACCTGCTGGAGGACGCGACGCCGAGACGGCCGCGAGAACACATGGACCGGCGGGACGCTGCGACCGGGACGGGCGGCGGGTCACGACGAGAAATCCGGGAAAGCCGAGAGTCTACACAGGACCCCCGTCCGACCGGCCAAGACATGGGCTTCTCGGTTCAAAACCGCATTTTTGAGATTCAGCGACTACACTGGAAGCAGCCCCTCAGCCCGGAGAGATTCATGACGCAGACCCCCACCGCTCCCGCCGGTCGAACCATCCGTGCCCCGCGTGGTACGGAGAAATCCTGCCAGTCGTGGGCCGCCGAAGCCGCGATGCGGATGCTGATGAACAACCTCGATCCGGAGGTGGCCGAGCGCCCGGAAGACCTGATCGTCTACGGCGGACGAGGGAAAGCGGCGAGGTCGTGGGAGGCCTTCGAGGCGATCATCGCGACGCTGAAGCGCCTCAAGCCCGATGAGACGCTGCTGGTGCAGTCCGGCAAGCCCGTAGGCGTGGTGAAGACGACCACCGACAGCCCGCGCGTCATGATCGCCAACTCCAACCTCGTCCCCCACTGGGCCACACAGGAGCACTTCGACGAGTTGAGCGCGAAGGGCCTGATGATGTACGGCCAGATGACCGCCGGCTCGTGGATCTACATCGGCACGCAGGGCATCCTGCAGGGCACCTACGAGACCTTCGCCGAGGCCGGCTTCAAGCATTTCCCCAAGCAGAAGGACAACCCCAAAGGCCCGCTGGTCGGCACGCTCAGCGTCACCGCCGGGTGCGGCGGCATGGGCGGGGCCCAGCCGCTGGCGGTCACCCTCAACGGCGGCACGTGCCTCATCGCCGATGTCGATCCCAAGCGCCTCGAACGACGCTTGCACGACTCGTACCTGGATGAACTGCTGCCCTCGATCGACCAGGCCATCGACGCCGCGCTGGATTACAAGGACCGGCAGATGAATGTGTCGGTCGGTGTCGAGGCGAACGCCGTCGACCTGCTGGAGCGCATGATCGCGCGCGGCATCACGCCCGACCTGCTCACCGACCAGACCTCCGCTCACGATCCGCTCGTCGGCTATGTCCCGGCGGGCGTGACGCTGCACGAGGCAGACCTGCTGCGGGCCGAGGAGCCGGAGGAGTATGTCCGCCAGTCGATGGCGAGCATGCACCGGCATGTCGCCGCGATGGTGGAGCTGATGGACCGCGGGGCGATCACCTTCGATTACGGCAACAACCTGCGCCAGCGGGCCAAGGACAACGGCTACGGGCGGGCGTTCGACTTCCCGGGCTTCGTTCCGGCGTACATCCGGCCGCAGTTCTGTCTCGGGCGTGGCCCGTTCCGCTGGGCCGCGCTCTCGGGCGACCCGATCGACATCTACAAGACCGACAAGGCCCTGCTCGACGCGTTCCCCGAATCCGAAGGTGGCTACAACACCCGGCTCCGCCGGTGGATCCTGGGCTGCCACGCCAACCCCGAAGCCCTTCTCGCCGGCGAATTTGAGAACTGCAAGCCAAGCTTCGCCTTCCAGGGTCTGCCCGCTCGCATCTGCTGGTTCGGCTACGGCGAGCGCGACAGGGCCGGGGAGATCTTCAACGCGATGGTCGCCTCCGGCGAACTGTCGGCCCCGATCGTCATCGGGCGCGACCACCTCGACTGCGGCAGCGTCGCGAGCCCAAACCGCGAAACCGAGGCCATGCTCGACGGCACCGACGCGGTCAGCGACTGGCCGCTGCTGAACCTGATGGTCAATGTCGCCTCGGGCGCGAGCTGGGTCAGCTTCCACCACGGCGGCGGCGTCGGCATCGGCTTCTCCCAGCACGCCGGCCAGGTCATCTGCGCCGACGGCACCAGGGAAGCCGCAGCCCGCATCGAGCGCGTCCTCACCAACGACCCGGCCATGGGCGTCTTCCGTCACGCGGACGCGGGCTACGAGGACGCGCTCGAGTGTGCGCGCGAGCGGGGTGTGGATATCCCGATGGCGGATTGATCCTCGATGACTAGCCGCGACCGGCAGGGAGCGGCTTCCTCCACGCGGCCAAGACCCCACCGCGTAGAAATAAAATGCCACCTCCAAAGGCCTATTTCCTGACCTGGACCACCTACGGCACGCGCCTGCGCGGCGGCCCCGAGTCTACAGATCACGCCCGTAAAGACCGAGGCGCACGACGGCTCCCGGCATCACCTGGACTGGTCAAGCATCAACTCAACTGTCGCCCCCAGCACGAGACATGGTTGAACAGGCGATTCGAGAACACGCCGCTTTCAAGAACTGGCGCATCTTCGCTCTATCCGTTCGCACCAACCATGTTCACCTGCTCATCAATAGCCCGTTGCCGCCGGAGCGTGTCATGTTGAGCTGCAAAGCGCGAGCGACACGCGCGTTGCGTGAGGCTGGCCTCGTCGGATCCGACCAGAAAGTCTGGACCCGCCAGGGTAGCACATGATGGATCAACGACGATGCTTCGCTCGAGGCCGAGTTCGCGTACATCACGCAAGGTCAGGATAGTCCCGTCGCTGCAAAGCGCTACGAGAAGAGGCCGCTCCCTCCCGGTCGCGGCTAGTATCGATGCCAATGGCCTCTCAAGACGCTTCCATCCATCACATCGCCTCCATGATCCGTGACGCCCGCTCCGTCGTGGTGCTGACCGGCGCGGGCATCTCCGCCGAAAGCGGCCTCGCGACCTTTCGCGATCCTGAGGTGGGGCTCTGGGCGAAGTACGATCCGATGGAGCTCGCGACCATCCAGGCGTTCAATCGCGATCCGGAACTGGTCACCCGCTGGTACCACTGGCGGTTCACCAAGGCCGCGCAGGTCGAGCCGAACCCCGGTCATCATGGCCTCGCCGAGTTGGAGCGATATCTGACCGGTCGCGGCCGCTCGATGGCCATCGTCACGCAGAATGTCGATGGCCTGCACCAGCGGGCCGGTTCGCAGCGTGTCATCGAGATCCACGGCACGATCCTCCGCTGGCGCTGCACGAAGACCGGGGCCGAGAAGCCGCTCGACGACCTCTCCTTCGAGGTCTTCCCGATCCCGTCGGAGCACGGCGGCCTGATGCGACCCTGCGTCGTCTGGTTCGGTGAGATGCTGCCCGAACAGGCCCTCGCCGACACCTTTCACGCTCTCGAACACTGCGACCTGTTCCTGAGCATCGGAACCAGCGCGACGGTCCAGCCCGCCGCGAGCTTCATCGAGGTGGCCCGCGCGGCGGGTGCGAGGACCATCGAGATCAATCGGGACGCGACCATCAACACGGGAGCGGTGGACTGCGCGATCCAGGGGCTGAGCGGCGAGGTGCTGCCCAAGGTGATGGCGGCCCTGCATGGGCTGGATGATTCCTGATCCAGCGGCGATACTGCCCGCGTGCAGCTCCCCCACACCCAACCCGGCGTCTGGCCCGAACTCCGGCGCGACGGAATCGCGGACGCGCTCGGCATCGGGTTCGGCGCTGATAGCGATGCGAAGCCTACGCCAGATCCATCAACCACCCCCATCGCCCTGATCGGGCTCCCCGACGACACCGGCGTGTCGCTCAACAACGGCCGCCCCGGAGCCGCGCAGGGGCCGACGGCTTTCCGCGCTGCGCTAGCCCGCTTCGGCAACCCGTTCGATGCAAATACGGGTCACGCCCTGAGCATCCGGTTCGTCGACTGCGGCGATATCGTCTGCTCCGATCACCCCGACCCGGAAATCCGCCTTCACGAAACCCACGACCGCGCATCCGGAGCCGTCCAGGCGCTGCACGACGCCGGCTTCGTCACGGTCGGCATCGGCGGCGGGCACGACGGAACTTTCGCGTTCGCGCGCGGCCTCGTCCGCCAGCTTCAGACCCAGTCCCCCGAAGCCCGACTCGGTGGGCTGAACCTCGATCCACACTTGGATGTCCGTGAAACCGTCGGCTCGGGCATGCCCTTCCGCCAGCTCATCGAGCAGGGCTTCATGGACCCGGCCCGATTCGTCGAACTCGGCATCGGTCGCTTCAGCAACTCGCGCGAGCACATCCAGTATCTCGTATCGCGCAACGCGCACCTCGTGACGATCGATCGTTTGCTCTCCGATCCAGCCGGCAGCATTGACCATGCCTTCGGTACCGCGTTCGATTCCGGTTTCTCCGGCTTTGTCACCATCGACCTCGACTCGCTCGACGGCTCGTTCGCGCCGGGCGTGTCCGCGGTGAACCCGCTGGGCGTCTCACCTGCGATCGCCGCACTGGTCGCCGAACGAGCCGGAGAAGCCGAGGCGGTCCGCCACTTCGACATCATGGAACTCAGCCCGCCTCACGACGACGGGCGCACCGCGCGCATCGCGGCGATGCTGTTCACCCACTTCCTCGCGGGCTTCGAGAGGCGGAAACGCTCATGAGTTCCACGCTGATTACCAACGCCCGTGTGCTGACGCTCGACCCCCAGCGGGATGCATCGATGCTCGGGGTAATTGACCGTGCCGATGTTCTGTTTTCCGAAGACGGCATCAGAGCGATCGGACCGACCGCCCGGGCCAACGCACCGACCGACTGCACCACCCTGGATGCCCACGGGCGCGTGCTTATGCCCGCGTTCATCGATGCCCACACCCACGCCTGCTGGGAGGGTGACCGGCTCGACGAGTGGGAGCGTAAGCAGGGCGGTGCGACCTACCTCGAGATCCTCGAATCCGGCGGCGGGATCATGTCCACCGTGCGCGCAGTTCGTAAGGCCAGCCGCGAAGAACTGGCCGATCGCCTGCTCCATCGGCTGAACCACATGCTGCGCGAGGGCACGACCGCCGTGGAGGTCAAGTCCGGCTACGGTCTCTCCACCGAAGCCGAACTGAAGATGCTCCGCGCGATCTCCAGCGCCGGCGTGAAGTGGCCCGGCCATGTGGCTCCAACGGCGTGCATCGGGCACGCCATCGATCCCGATGTGGACCGCGAGCAATTCGTCGAGACCACGATCGGCGAAACGCTCGAAGCGGTGCACGCCGAGTTCCCGGGCATCGCCGTCGATGCCTACTGCGAACAGGGAGCGTGGACGCTCGACGAAACGGTTCGGCTCTTTGAACGGGCGATGGATCTGGGACATCCGATCCGCGTCCACAGTGACCAGTTCAACGAACTGGGTATGACCGAATGGGCGCGAGAGCACAGCGCGCTCAGCGTGGATCATCTGGAAGCGTCTTCTACCGAGTCGCTGGTCGAGCTTGCGGCCTCGGAGACCTTTGGCGTGATGCTGCCGTGCTCGGGGTTCCATGTTGACGGTCGCTACGCCGACGGCCGGGCGTTCCTCGACGCAGGGGGGCGCCTGGTCATCGCCACGAACTGCAACCCCGGCTCCGCGCCGACCTCCTCCATGCCGATGGCCATCGCTCTGGCGGTGCGGCACCTCGGGATCACCGCCGCCGAAGCGATCGTCGCCTGCACGCGCAACCCCGCCGCCCTGCTGGGCCTTGAGGACCGCGGCGTGCTCAAGCCCGGAATGCGGGCCGATCTGATCCTGCTCAGGCACACCGATGAGCGGCAACTGGGCTACGAATTCGGAGGCAACCCCGTCGATCGCGTGTGGTGCGGCGGGGTTCCGATCAATCGCGAGGCAGCGACCGGCTGAAGCGGCTACCCTGTTCGGCCCATGCTTCGAATCCCCCACCTCAACGAGAAAGACGCCCAAAGGGCCCGCGACGCGGCGATACGCGTGTCGGACACCCATTTCGCGCTCGCGAAATTCCTGAAGGCCGGTGTCACCCTCGCGCAGATCGATGCCGAAGTCGCCCGGGTGCTGGACTCGCTCGATTGCAAGAGCTGTTTCCTCGGATACCGAGCGGGTGGGCTGCCGCCGTTCTCCAGCCACGCCTGTCTGAGCGTGAACGACTGCATCGTCCACGGCACGGCGTCCATGACCCGCGAGCCGCTCAAGCCCGGCGATGTGATCTCCATCGACATCGGTGTGACACACAACGGCTGGATCGGCGACGCCGCCTGGACCTACGCCATCGAGCGGTATCCCGATGAGCAGACCCACCGCCTGATGGACGCTGGCAAGGAGTCTCTGCGCAAGGGCATCGAGGCGATCGCCCCCGGCAAGCCCTTTATCGATTGGGCCAACGCGGTGCAGGGGGTGGTCGAGCGCGACTACGGTTTCCACTGCGTTCGGGGCCTCGGCGGGCACGGCTACGGGCGCAAGCTGCACGAACCGCCGTACATCTCCAATGTCGCGCCGACCTATCCCGGCGAATGGCCGGAGGCGTTCGGGCGATGGGAGCCGGGGACACTCGTTGCGCTCGAACCGATGCTCGCCGTCGGGACCGGTCGGACGAAGCAGGACCGCAAGCGCTGGCCGATCTTCACCGCCGACGGCTCGATGAGCGTGCACTACGAGGCCGATGTGCTGGTCACCGATGACGGACGCGAGAACCTGACCGGGGCGATGTGGGACCTGCCCGACATCGTCGGCTGAACCGATGCGGTTCACGACAGCGGGCGGCGGATCTCGACGATCAATGAATCGTCCTGCGCGGGACCGGCGCGGAAGGCGTTGACATATTCGAGCAGAAGCTTCGGGACATTCTCGTCCTGCCCGCCGGAGCGGCAATGACCGGCAAGGAATTTCTCCACGCCCTCGATCCGCAGCATGCGCCCGTGCTCGTTCTTGGCCTCGATCGCACCGTCGGTGTACGCAAGCAGTGTGTCGCCGCGACCGAAGGGCATGCTCTCCTCGATCGCCTCGAAGTGTTCCCCCCTCGTGGCGCCGAGCACGATGGTCGTGGATTCCAGATGGTGGATCGTGCCGTCCACGGTGCAGAGGAATCCGGGCGGATGACCGGCCGAGGCCCAGACAACCCTGCCGGCATCCGGATCGATCCGGACCACCAGCGCGGTCGCGTACACCGAATGGCGGGCGAGCGTGTGATGGAGGTATTCATTCAGGCCGCGCAGGACCGTCCCCGGCGTCACCGCGCGATTCAATCCGACCTGACGCTCGATCTCGCCCTGCAGGCGGTTGACCGTGAGGGCTGCCGTGATCCCGTGCCCGGTCACATCGAGCAGCACGACCAGAAGCCCGCGTCCCTCGCCGCTTTCTGTGTCAACGCGATGCGCGAACAGGTAATCGCCGCCGATCTGGCGCATCGGTTCATACGCGAACCGCATCTGCACGGGCCCGGTTTCGATCGGCGACGGGAACATCGCGTCGTGGATCTGGCGGGCGGCGTCGAGCTCGGTCTTCATCTCGCCGTACCGACGGGTCACCATCTTGAAGTGGAACTTCGAACGGAATCGCGAGTTGCGGAGCCAGCACACCGCGAGCCCCGGCACCGCAATCACCAGCGACAGCAGAACCGCGATCGCGATCCCCTGCGGTTCGCTCCACGAATAGAAGACGGCCACCCCGAAGTTCAGAACGGCGAGCGGCAGAATCGGTCGCAGCGACTCGCGAGGGGTCCAGGGCAGGAACAGCGACGCGAGGAAGTGCGACAGCATGACACCGATCAACGCCGCACGCCCCATTTCGCGAGCGAAGCCCACCTCCTTGAGGCCGTGATAATCCTCCGGATAGATCCATTTGAGAGATTCGAAACCGAGGATCAGGCACACCGTGCCAGCCGCACCGGCGTAAATGATCAGACGGGACACGAGCGAGAGCAGATCGGCTCGGGACATCGAGCCGCGTCTTACGCGCAGGAACGCGTTGAAATACAGGGTGATCGCGATGAGCAGCGCCGGAATCGACGAAATTTGCTGAAGCAGTACGCCGCGAAAACTGATGGCGCGTTGCTCTCGCTCGGAGGACACATCCGCTTGTGATGGTGCCTGAGACTGATCGGCCCCCTCGATCGGTTCTGAATCGATCTCACCGGGCTCATCAGCAGCGGGTCTCCCCTGCAATGCCGGGATCTCAGGAACCATCTGGCTCGGTTCAGGCCCAGGCTGGATCGCTTCCAAACCCGTATCCCTGGGCTCCGACACCGTGAGACCGGCCATCAGTATGACGGACGCGAGACCGATGCTGAAAAGCAGCCCGAGGACATTCAGCCCGATCGAAACCCCCGCGTACCACAGGAACCGCCGGCGCAGCCAGCGCCCGCGCTCCTGCTCGTATTCGTGTCCGAATTCGGTGGTGAAGGTGGATGTCACTGCTCTGGGGTCCCCGATTCCGGATCACAGAGTACCAACCGCGGCTGCCCGTCGGTGGACCACCCAGGAGGTCACCCGCCCCTCGAAGCCCCCGGCACCCACAGGACATCCCCCATTCCGTTGAACGGCTTCGTGTTGGCCACCCGTGCCAGTACGAACAGCAGATCCGAGAGGCGATTCAGGTACACCATCGCCAAGGGGTTGACGGAGTTCGGCTCGGCATGAAGCAGCGCTGCGACCGCCCGCTCGGCACGGCGGGTGACCGTGCGGGCGAGGTGCAGATCCGCCGCGGCCTGCGTTCCGCCGGGCAGCACGAAGGAGTTCAGGGGCTTGAGATCCGCGTTGTATGTGTCGATCTGATGCTCCAGACGATCGATCTGGGGCTGCACGATCCGAAGCCGCGCTCCCTTTTGCCCCGGCTGCGGCTCATCGGATTTTCGAGGCACGCACAGATCCGCTCCGCAGTCGAACAGGTCGTGCTGGACCGAGGTGAGCAGTTCGGCCATCCGCTCCGGCGCCTCGCCCGTCATGAAGCGGATGCGGGCGATGGCGATGCCCAGCGTGGCGTTTGCTTCGTCAACCTCGCCATATGCCTCGACGCGGAGGGATTCCTTGGGGGTCATCGACCCATCGCCGAGCATAGTCTGCCCGTCGTCGCCGGTCTTGGTGTAGATCTTCGAGAGTCGGACCACGATTGCTCCTCCGCTTGGTTGGGGGCAAGTCTAGGCCGAGGACGGCTTCTGTGCGATCCTCCAGCGGGCTTCGCATTCCGGACAGCGGACGAGTTCGCCTTCTTCCGGTATCGATTCCCTGAGGTCGAACGCGCAGCTCGCGCATCGCCCTCGCGATCTCAACTGCTTCGCAACGGCTTCTGGATCGCTGCCAAGACCTCGCAGCGTAAATATCGACAGCAGACCGATCACGATGCACCACACAGTTGTCTTAACGAAATCAGCGGGGATCCCTCGCTGCATGATTTCGAGCACAAGATTGATCAGAAGAAACGCCGAGTAGCCCAGCATAATCCAGCCGATGCACAAACCGAGCGCCAGGGCTGACTGCGATCTGCGGAGTGACTTCCTGATTTCCTTGTACTCAGCAAAGGACATGGCCCCTCCGGTCAGATCATCGCCGCGAGAAAGGAGCGAGGGCGAGAAACACCGCACGGGACGCTTGAGGTCGTCGGTTATCCACCATGATTGCCCGTGTTTAACTCGGTCGGTCATGTAGAGCCAACACCTCTCAAGTCTGGATGGATCGAACAGGTTCATGACATAAAATATAGGATCGCGCAGTTAAGATGAAGCCCTTTCCATGTGAATCCCGGGAGGTATCAAACCGGCCCGTCAGTGAATGTCCGTGACTTTCTCTGCGAGTTGGGGGGGCATTGGGGCGATCCTCCACCGGCTGCCGCATTCGGGGCATCGGCTGAGACCTTCATCATCGGAGGGCACTCCGCCAAGGTCGAATCCGCAACTCGCACAGTAGGACCGAGCAAGCAGTTCTTTGATCATTGTCTCGTGGGGCAGGCCGCTGGAAGTGAACATATATATTGCGATCACGGCAAAAATGATCAACCAAGCGAACTGCTTGATGGTACTCAAGGTGAAGCCATCCGTTGCCAAGTCCATACACGCCAAGATTGCATGCATAGCAATCATCAAGACAACGAATCCACCGATGCATCGCGCACCAATCAGTTCAGCGTGCCTGCGTCGCATGTCGCGCATGAATGGGAGGTACGCCTCGCGCGACATCCCGCCAGTCCCCGCATCCTTTCCGATCCCGATGAGCGAGGGGTTGAAACTGGTTGTTGGCTGGCCGGCGTGATCGACCATGCTGCGAGAAACTGAAGCGTGTTTCCTACGCCACCCGAGCGATGGAGCATGCCGAGATCCTCTCTGATTAGTACGCATGACTACAAAATAAGGGCTTCCCGAGAAAACGGGAAGCCCTTTTCATGTGAAACATCAGCTGCTCGGCCCGGTTGATCAGCGGGCGTCGACGACTTCCTTGACCAGGTTCGGCGGCATCGGGCGGTACTCCAGCGGCTCCATGCTGGAGGTCGCGCGCCCCTGGCTCATCGAGCGGAGGGTCGTGGTGTAGCCGAACATCTCCGAGAGGGGGACCTCGGCGGTGATGATCTGGGCGTTGGCCCGCTTCTCGGTGTTCACGATCATGCCGCGTCGGCTGGACAGGTCGCCGGTGACATTACCGAAGTACTCGTCGGGGGTCGTGATGGCGACCTTCATGATCGGCTCGAGCAGGGTGACCTTGGCCTTGGAGCAGGCGTCGGTCAGGGCGAGACGCGCGGCCTGCTCGAAGGCGACCTGCGACGAGTCGACCGGGTGGTACGAACCGTCGACGAGGGTTGCCTTGATGTTGATCAGGGGGAACCCGATCAGCACGCCCGATCGAGCCGTAGCGCGGATGCCCGCCTCGACGGAGGGGATGAACTCCTTGGGGATCGAGCCGCCGACGATCTTGTTCTCGAAGGCGACATTGTCCTTGAAGTTCAGCTCCGCCTCGGCGGCCTGCTCGGCGGTGAAGGGCTCGAGGTTGATCGTGACATCGCCGAACTGACCGCGACCACCGGTCTGCTTGACGAACTTGCCGCGCACATTGTTCGCGGTGCCGGTGATCGACTCGCGGTAAGCGACTTGGGGCTTGCCGACCTCGACATTGATCTTCTCGTCGCGGGTGAGCTTGTTCTTGATGATCTCAAGGTGCAGCTCGCCCATGCCGGCGATGATGGTCTGGCCGGTTTCCTCGTTGTACTCGGAGCGGAAGGACGGGTCCTCGCGACGGATCTTCACCAGAGCGTCGCCGAGCTTGCGCTTGTCGTCGGCCGTGGCGGGCTCGATGGACATCGAGATCACGGGGTCGGGGAAGGTCATGCGCTCGAGGATGATCGGATCGTCCGGGCTGCAGAGCGTGTCACCGGTGATCGAGTCCTTGAGGCCGACAACGGCGACGATCGAGCCGGCGGTGGCGGCGTCGAGCTGCTTGCGGTCCTTGGCGTGCATCTCGAACATACGCGACGCGATCTCGCGCTTGCCGTTGCCCGGGTTGAGCACGCGCGTGCCCTTCTCCAGCTTGCCGGAATAGATGCGGACATAGGTCAGGTCGCCGTGCTGGTCGGGGACAACCTTGAAGACGAGCGCCGAGAGCGGCGCGTCGGTCGTGTGGGGACGGGTCAGCTTGATCTCGGGATCGCGAGGGTCGGTGCCCTGAACCTCGGGAACCTCGATCGGAGCCGGCAGGTAGTCAACGACCCCGTCGAGCAAACGCTGAACGCCGATGTTCTTGAGTGCAGAACCGGTGAAGACCGGGTTGCACAAACGGGCGATGCAGCCCTTGCGGATCGCGGCCCGGATCTCCTCGTTCGTCGGCGTCTCGTCGTTGAGCACCTTCTCCATGAGGTCATCATCGAAGTTGCAGGCCTGATCGATCATCTCCTGGCGGTGGTGCGCGGCGAGTTCACGCACGGAATCGGGGATTTCCCGCTCCTCGACCTTCGCGCCCATCGACTCGACATCGAAGTAGTACGCCTTCATGAGCAGGAGATCGACGATGCCTTCGAGCTCGTGGCCCGAGCCGATCGGGAGCTGCATCGCGACCGGGTTGGCACCGAGGCGTTCGCGGATCGAGTTGAAGCTGAATTCCCAGTCGGCACCGATCTTGTCCATTTTGTTGATGAAGCACAGACGGGGCACGCGGTACCGGTCGGCCTGACGCCAGACGGTTTCGGACTGGGCTTCTACGCCCTCCTTGCCGTCGAACACCGCGACCGCTCCGTCGAGCACGCGCATCGAACGCTCGACTTCGATCGTGAAGTCCACGTGACCGGGGGTATCGATCAGGTTGATCTGGTAGTCGACATCAAAACGGGTCCAGGGGCAGGTCGTCGCCGCGGACTGGATCGTGATGCCGCGTTCCTGCTCTTCCTGCAGGAAGTCCATCGTCGCGGTGCCCTCGTGGACCTCTCCGAGCTTGTGGCTCTTGCCGGTGTAGAAAAGGATGCGCTCGCTGACGGTCGTCTTGCCGGCGTCGATGTGAGCGCAGATACCGATGTTGCGTACTTTGGAAAGGTCCATGATTCTCAGCTTCCGTGATGCCCCTCTGGGGCTGTTGCGAGGACAAACGAGGTGTTGAAAACAGGTGCCGCCTCAAGGGCGATTGCGATCCGGTGCGGTCGACCGGCTTCGTTTTTCGAGGAACGCCGCCAAGACACTCGGTCCGTCGGTCGTTGCCTGAGAAGTGCTGCTGTATGAGCGGAGCGTCGCTCAGAGATGGCCGGAACAAGGTCTGGCCCTGCGTTACACGCTTTGGACGGTTTCTCCGTCTTCGTCGTCGGTGTCCATGGTACGCTCCGTATGAAAATCGACTTTCGCCGACTTGGCACAGTGATCGCACAAGGATAGCCCGATCATTCTGTAGACGCATAGTGTAACACCCCTGCGGGGAGCGTCAAACAGAGATTCGCTCTTCCCGGTCACGCCCCGTCTTCTGATTCACCGGGGGGTGGCTCCAAGGTTCGGATGATTCGATTCATCTCCTCCATCTGCCCGTCCGTCAGGCCAACCAGTAGGTCGAGGTCTGCGATCCGCTGATTCCTGATCGCCCGGCGGGCCAGAACACCGGCCCGAACTGATTCCCCAGCTTTATAAAGGAATACGGCCGCCCGGTAGGCCGGGATCGGATCGTGCGGGGCCAGATCCGATGCCCTTTCGGCGGCGATTGCAGCCGCCTCACGCATCCGGCCGTCCAAGGGATCTCCTTGAGCCATGCCCCAAAACAAAGTGGCCGAAGCGGTCTGGGCCTCGATGGAAGCTGGCCAGCGCTGGGTGAGCCGGGAGGCGGCTCCCAGCACCTCGGCACTGGCCTTGCCGCCACCTTGCATGAAAGCGGCCTGGGATTGAATGCGAAAGGCCATCAGGTCCAGTGACAGCCAGCCCGCTGGCAATCCAATGGAGGCATCGTGCAGCGCCTGCCCCGCACGAGTCAGCGTGCCGGGATCGACATGTCCCGGACTGATAGACCGGGCGGTTTCACTGAGTTGGGGCTCTACCTCGGTAACCAGCTTGACTCCGACCCAGATCGACACCCCCGCCAGAGGCAGGGCGGCGAGCAGCGGAGGCAGGGCGTGCCACGGTCGTGACGAGATCACTCGCGAGGTCACCGGGCCCACACTGACCCCGACGACAAGCCAGAACAAGGGCGACGAACTGACGCGGGCCGGTGCCACATCGAACATCCCGTGCCCGACCAGAACCGCCGCGGCTGCCAGTGCAGCCCAGCGCAGGGATTCCGGGTGGCATCGCCACACGCCGAGCAGGATCCAAAGGACGGCCGCCCCGCATGCCAGGCCCAGAACCAGAACCAGCAGCACATCCGGAAGGGCACCGAGCACCCCCCACTGCACCACGCACGCTGCGAAAAAAATCGCGACGGCCACCCCGAGACACCAGAAGAATTCCAACTTGAGGTCGCTCTGATCCGATGCGTCCGCGTGTGGCTCACTGCCAGCGACCGGTCTGGCACTCCAAACCCAGATCCCGAGTCCCGCGAGCACCAAACCTCCGAGCAACCCGAAGGCACCGATCCAGTCGGCAACCAGGACATGGGGCGTCTGCACATTTTCTGGCGATATCGGTGGCTTCAGGCGTGTGTATTCCCCCTGAAATCCCGCAGGACCGGCTCCCAAAATCAGATTCTCGGCAAAGACACGGGTCGTACCCACAAGGTAGTGCCATCGGAACAGGACGCTTCGCTCGATCGTCTCTGGCAATAGCAACCCCCGGCACGCGATACCGGCGAGGACCGAAGCTCCGATCCCAGCGACCGCCAGTCCCGGCTTTGCCGCGATCCATGATCGAATGGCTTTGAACTTCCAACCAACGACCGCGGCGGCCAACACCAGCCCGGTGACTCCGATCGCGCCGAGCGAGCCCGTGAGCCAGAGTCCGAATGCGTTGCCGATTGCCAGCAACCCGATGAGGCCGATCATTCCGCTCGTCGTTCGTCCGGCACGGACATCCCCGGCAGCCGCAGCCAGAGAGCCGATCAAGAGCACCAGCATCGCACCGAGGAAGGACGCGAGGACATTGGCCAGCCCGAACCATGCCGTCGGTTGCTGGCTTCTCAGCCGACGCTCGTAGATCGCCGCTTGTGATGATCCGGGTTCGATTCCGTTTGCCGCCAGAACCGAATCGGTGTTGTTCTCAAAAAAGGTGATAGTCCGGGGCAGTTCGATAAAGCGTTCGAGTATCGCCTTGCTCAGCAGCAATGTCCCGATGATCACGAACGCGCCCACGATCAGTCGAAGCGATCGATCGCGCGGCGCAAGTGCCGCGGCGGCAAAGCCGCCGAGCAGACCGGTCATCCATGAAGCCCCGGTGACCAGACTCTCGAGTTCGCCACGGACAGTGTCATCTCCCCCGTCGGCGGCGAGCGGAGTCAGTACCAAGCCGTGCAGGATGACGGCGACACCACCGATCGCGAAGCACAGCAGAATCAAAACATGGCGAGGGCGAATCTCTCCCGCTCTCGGACCGGTCAGCAGCAGCCCGCACGCCGAGAGCAGGCCGACCGCGTTCAGCAGCAGCACCTGACCCGGCGTGAGCCCGGTTTCGGGTAGGTCCGTGATCAGGGGGTCCGCGTCCCACCACGGCACCGTTGCGACGGTGTTCATGGCGAACATGCCGCACACCCAAATCAGAGTCCCCAGCAGCCACCAGCTCGCGCACTTCACCGCGCTGCACCGGGGTCTCGGATCCCACGCAATGCCCCCCGCTCGTACACCGCGAGGATCACCAGGATCAACAGCACCTGCATGCCCGCGACCGGCGCAAGAGACGGCGGCAGCGACAGCATGAGCAACCCCGACATTCCGCTGATCACCGCACAGCCCAGCACGACAAACAGCGTGCGCCGATCGGACAGCCCACGCTTGCGAATCCTGTGCGTGAAGTGCTGCTGATCTCCGACCAGCGGGCTCTTGCCCTGCGACAGCCGGATCAGGACGACCGAGATCAGGTCGTACACCGGGACGGCGAAGACGGCGAGCGGGACGAACACCGCCGTCCACGGGCTGCTGTCGGAGTCGCCGTCGAAATAGGTCAATCGCACCGAAACGAACGCGAGAGCGAAGCCAAGGACGAGCGAACCGCCATCGCCCATGAAGATCCTCGCCGGGGGTCGATTCCAGACCATGAACCCGAGCGAGGCCCCGACCAGGCAGGCGAGAACCGAAGCCGAGGCGAGATCGCCGCCGAGCAGAGCGATCACCAGCAGAACCGCCCCGATGATCGCGACCACTCCGGCGCAGATGCCGTCCATGTTGTCGAGAAAATTGATGGCGTTGGTGATCGCGAGGATCCACACGATCGTCAGCAGTGTGGACACCAATACGCCGCCCGGTTGCGCATCGAGAAAGGTCAGAAGCCGCAGATCGAGAAGCGCTACCGGAACCGCCGCCACCACCGCCATCGCCCCGAGCTTGATCAGAGCGGGAATCGGGCGGCGATCGTCGACAAGGCCGAGCGTGTGCAGCGCAAAAAGGGCTAGCACCAGAACGACCGCATCATCCCGATCGGCTCGCAGGGAAGCCGCGAGATCATGAGTGCTCCCCAGCAGCGACCAGATCAGCAGTCCGGCCAGCGGCAGCGTGAGCGATGCGAAGATCGCCACGCCGCCGATGTTCGGAACCTGCCGCAGCATCTTTTCGTGCCCGAGCGATCCTGGGCTGTCGAGCAACTCGTTGCGATGGCCGTACGAGATGACCACGCGAGTGAGCACGATAGCCATCGCCATCGCGAGGCAGGTCACGCCCAGAACCATGACATCCGGCTGAGGCACAAGGGCACTATACCCCTACCCGCAAGGTTAGGGATAGTCTGCGCCCAACCGAGGACTACCCAACCATCACGGTACGCGGTACCGCTCAGGCAGATCCATTCCGAGGTACCTCGCCGTGAACGCGTAGATATCGGCGACTTCCTCGATGACCTTGCTGATCGGCTTGCCCGCGCCATGCCCGGCGCCGGTCTCGATGCGGATCAGGACCGGGTTCTCGCTGCTCGGATCGTGCGCGGCCTGCAGAGCCGCGGCGAACTTGAACGAGTGGGCCGGGACAACGCGATCGTCGTAGTCGGCGGTGGTGATCAGCGTCGCCGGGTACTCCACGCCCTCCTGCAGGTTGTGGAGCGGGGAGTAGGCAAGCTGCGCCTTGAACTCCTCCTCGATTTCGGAAAGCCCGTAATCGTTCGCCCAGGCACGGCCGATCGTGAACAGGTGGTAGCGGAGCATGTCGAGCACGCCGACCGCCGGCAGCGCGACGCCGAAGAGGTCCGGTCTCTGCGTCATGCACGCCCCGACGAGCAGCCCGCCGTTCGATCCGCCCTGGATCGCGAGTTTCTCCGGAGAGGTGTAGCCGCTGCTGATCAGGTGCTCCGCCGCGGCGATGAAGTCGTCGAACACATTCTGCTTGTTGAGCTTCGTGCCGGCGCGGTACCACTCCTGCCCGTACTCGCCCCCGCCCCGGAGGTTCGCCACGGCGTACACGCCGCCCATCTCCAGCCAAGCCGCCCTGGTTGCAGAGAACGAGGGAGTCAGTGAAACATCAAACCCGCCGTAGCCGTAGAGCAGCGTCGGGTTGGACCCGTCGAATTCAAGATCCTTGTGGTGCGTGATGAACATGGGCACGCGGGTTCCATCCTTGGAGACGAAGAACTCTTGCTTGACCACATATTCGTCCGCATCGAAGTCAACGCCAGCCCTGCGGAACAGCTCGGACTCGCCGCTGATCATGTCGAACGAGTAGATGCTCGGCGGCGTCGCGTAAGACGAAAAACTGTAGAAGGTCGTAGTGTCGGTCCGCTCACCGCCGAAGCCGGACGCCGTCCCGATGCCCGGCAGATCGACCTCGCGAACGAGCGATCCGTCGGTGCGATGCATGCGCAGGCGCGTCGAAGCGTCTTCGAGATAGGATGCCACGAACTGATTGCCAACGAAACTCACGCCCTGCAGCACGGATTCGCCCTCAGGGATCACCGTCTTCCAGTTCTCCTTCTTCGGCTCCCGGATATCCACCGCGACCAGTCGCTGGTTCGGGGCGTTGTAGTTCGTCAGGAGGTAGAAGACCGGACCGTCGTTGCCCACGAACGAATGATCGTTCTCGAAGTCACCGATCAGTGTGACCGGATAGCCGAGCGGCTGAGCGAGGTCCTTGTAGAGCAGCATGTTGCGAGAAGTCGCTCGCGACACATAGATGATCAGGTACCTGCCGTCTTCGCTGGCGTACGCGTAGTGGTTGTGCTCCGGCTCCGAACGGTTCTCGTAGACGAGGATGTCATCGCTCTGGGGTGTGCCGATCCGGTGGAAGTAAATGGCGTGGTTGGTGTTCTTGCCCGTAAACGCGGCTCCCTGCTCGGGCTCGGGATAGCGGGAATAGAAGAACCCGCTGCTGTCGCGCATCCACGAAGCACCGGAGAACTTGATCCACTCCAGGCGATCGCCGAGGTCCTCTCCGGTCCGCAGATCACGGATGTACGCGGTTCGCCAGTCCGACCCACCCTCCTGCCTGTAGTAGGCCATGTACCGACCGTCGGGGCTGAAGAATGTGCCCGCGAGCGCGGTCGTGCCGTCCTCCGAGAAGGTGTTCGGATCGATCACCACGCGCGGTTCGCCGCTCAATGAATCGCCGGTGGTGTACAGCACCGAATGGTTCTGCAGACCGTCGTTCTTGCTGTAGTAGTACTGCCCCGCCGCGATGAACGGAGAGCCGTACCGTTCGTAGTCGAGCTTCTCCATCAGGCGCTTGCGGATGGCTTCCCGGTACGGGATGCCTTCGAGGATCGAGAAGGTCAGCTGGTTCTGGGCTTCGACCCACTGCGCGACCTCCTCCGACTCTCGCACATCCGCTTCAAGCCAGCGGTACGGGTCGGGCACTTCGACTCCGAAGTAGGTATCAACCGTGTCGCTCTGGCGGGTCTGCGGGTACTCGATGGGAGCAGCCCAAACGCACGAGCAAGCCAGACCGATCGCCGCAGCCGCAAACACAGACTTCCGCTTCATTTCGCTTCTCTCCGATGAACGGGCGTGTGCCTACTGCACAAGCCCCTGGGTCAGTCTCATGAACGCCGTTTCGAGATTCACGGGCTCCTCGCCGAAACTCGTCAGCCGGAATCCCGCGTTGACAAGCCGGTTGGGTATATCCGAAATGCTGTGCACCGAGGAGTCCTCGATCGTCAGATGGATCACCGATTGATGCCCGTTGCCCCGAGCGAACGCCCCGCTCTCCTCGGCATCCACAATCTCGACCTTCTTTACACCCGGCACCTGGTGCAGCAGTTTCGCGGCATCCTCGGTTCGGTCCGCCACCGCGATGTGAATGACATGCTCGAGCTTCGCCTTGCGCATCACATCCCGCACCGAGCCGTGGAACACCAAGTTCCCCCGTTCGATGATCCCCACCACATTGCAAAGCTCCGACAGCTCCGAAAGGATGTGGCTGGAGATAATGATGGTCTTACCCATCCGCTTGAGCTCCTTCAGCAGCTCGCGCATTTCGATGCGGGCCCGCGGGTCCAGGCCCGACGCCGGTTCGTCCATCAGCAGCACTTTCGGATCGTGCAGGAGCACGCGCGCCACCGAGAGCCGCTGCTGCATGCCCCGCGAAAGACTGTTCACCTCGGCGTTGGTCTTGTAGGTCAGATCCGTGAGGTCCAGCACATCGGCCACAACCTTTGTGCGTTGCCCGCCGTGGATGCCGTAGGCCGCCGCGAAGAATTCGAGGTACTCGCTCACCACCATGTCCTCGTACGCGCCCATGAAGTCCGGCACATACCCGATGATCGGGCGGATCTGGCGATTCTGATACCCGACGGTCAACCCGTCGATCATCGCCTGCCCCCTCGTCGGTTTGAGCAGCGTCGCGAGGATCTTGATCGTGGTGGTTTTTCCCGCGCCGTTGGGACCGATGAAGCCGAAGCAGTCCCCCACCTCAATCGTGAGGTTGAGGTTGTTCAGCGCCACCAGCTCGCCGTATTCCTTCGACAGGTTGATCGTCTCGATCATCGCCATGGTCAGTTTCGCTCCTCGGTGCCCGATGGTCCATCTTCTTGCACGCCGCGCACGCTCAGCGGATCGGGCTCGAGAGGGTAGATCCAGCGCACGATCGTCCGTCCGGTCATGTCAAAGTCGCTCGCCGCCGAGCCGTTGCCCACCCGCAGGGGCGTCGGGCAGGCATCGGCCACCTCCCCGGTGATGATCAGGCACGGCGAGGTCAGATACTTGCTCAGGTCCAGCCCGTGCGTGGCACGCTGCACGGCGATGGATTGGCCGGTCTGGGCCAGTTCCGTCAGGTCCGGGCCGGGAATCAGCCCCAGCCAGTTGCTGAGCAGAACCCCGGTCGTCGTGTCCACTGTGGGCGAGAAACTCAGCGTCGACACCGGAAGCTCGCTCTTGAGCCGCTGCTCGAGGCGCTCGTTCCCGACGATCCGGTACACGCTCAGGTCCAGCGCTTCTCCGGGCGCCCACGATGCCCCGCCGCTGGCCGCGGGATTCTTCCGCCACGCGAAGGTCCGCGATCGTGCGATCTGCCCGAGCCGATCCGGCCGCCCGTAGGAATCCACGACGCGGCTCTCGGTCTCCTGTCCGAGATTCAGCACGATCGTGACATTCGTCAGCTCACCGGGCAGGTTGTGCACCAGCGTGCCCCGCAGCCCTTCGGCCGTCGCCACCGGCCTGTCCTGCGGCGTCGGAGGAACCGGCATCTCCCAGACCGCGCCGCCCACCCAGTCCGCGCGGAACTGCTTCACCGTCGATCTCGTGGGAACCACGAGCCGTCTGGGATCGGAAGCGTCCATGACATACTGCCGCGCATCGGGGAACGACACCGACACGATCTGATCCGGAGAACTCCACGGCATGATCGCGTGGTGCGCATCATCGTCCTCGTCGCCGACTCCGATGCTCCGCTCCCCGTAGTCCGGCAGCAGCATCGAGACCCAGGTCCGCGTGCGCTGCGTTCCCACGCCGTAGACATGATCGATGTAGGTGATGTGCTCGCCGCTGACGCGCACCGGGCTGAGCGCCCGCGCTCCGATCCAGCCGATCACGGAAAAAACGATCGCCGCGATCACAAACACGCCCCACGCATACTGGCTGCGCCCTCTCGCTTTGAGCAAGGCGAAACCGCCCGGTCCGGCGACGATCCAGTAGACCGCGAAGACGACGATCGCCAGCAGCAGCCCGACCCCGACCGCCGTCGAGCGGTTGATCTCGTCGGCCACGAACCCGTCGATGAACACCGTGCCGGACCCGGTCCCCAGCGATCGAAGCCGGCGCGTCATCGAAGTGTCATTGAATTCCTCCTGACCCGGAATCAGGAACCGCTGGCCCAGGATGCGATGCCAGAACTGATCGGCCCGCAGGCCGCCGGCCGAGGCGAGAGCCCTGCTCCGCAGGTCCAGCCCGACCACCGTGACCAGCCCGGCCCCGTTCCGGCGCTGAGCAACCGTCGCGCCTTCCGCGCCCTCGATCAGGGCATACCCCTGAGATTCGACATCCGGCCGGTACACATACCCCACGGTCCGGCTGGGCAGGGACGCCGTGTTCTGAGGACGCAGCAGAAGATGGCGGTACTGCTCAAGCCCGATGTCTTCCCGCCTCTCGAACCGTCCTTCCGGGAGCAGATCGGCGAGCGGATTGCTGGAGGCAAACCATGCCGGGTTCACGCTCTCCGGCACCACGATGAGATGCCCGCCCCGCTGCACCCATTCCCGGAGAGCATCAGCGCGAGCGCCGGCGAGCTGCAGCGGATCACCGTCGGTCCACACCAGCGTGTCGTACGAGGACAATCCGATCCATCGATCCGGCATCTGATCCGGGCTCAGCCCCGCGATCACCCTGAATTCACCGTGCCCGGTTCGGACGCGCTCACTGCGACTGCCGATCCGAGCGATCGCTTCGTACTGATCCAGCCCGAACGCATCACCACCGACGACGCCGATCTTCGATTCGGTCGCCGAGACGACTTCCCTTGGAAGAAAGCTCGTGGCCAGAAGTTGGCTACCAACGGTCACCTCTTCTCCCGAAGCATCTTCGGGAAGCTCACGCACGGTCACCGTGAACTCTGAACTCGTGCGCAGGTTCCAATCCAGCGGCAGGTAGATCCAAACCGCTCGCTCAGCACCGGCCACCAGCGAAACCTCGCGCCGGGCCAGAAGCGTGTCGCCGTCCGGATCGCGGCTGTGAATCTGGACCGCCGCGCGGATCGGCTGCCCGCTTGCGAGCTGCCGGACCGTCAGTTCCACACCGGCCCAGTCCCCGGGGCGGACGAAGCCGCCCACACCGAACTGGCGAACATTCACCTCGACCGGACGCTGCCGCTGCACACTGCCCGAGGAGTCGCCCCCATCCTGCATGGCCACCAGAACCGGAGCCAGCAGAAGCATCGCCAGAAGAGCCACGGTTCCCCGCAGAAGGGGATAACGCCGCACCGGACCTGTTCGGAGGAGGAATTCACGCACCGGGCGGCAGTATACGCCTTCACCCCGACCCGCCGCCCGCCGATAAGCCCGATATGCCCGGTTCTCCGCACCTCATCCTGCTCCTCATCGCGTGCGCCGGCGCGGGAGTGGGCGCGTTCCTCTACACCATGGCCGCGAAAATCGCCTGGGAGATCCGGGTCCATGAACTCAGGGTCCAAACGCACCGTCTGCGTATCGAACAGGACAAGAAACTCGCCATGCTCCGCAGCGCGCAAATGGGAGAGCCGGACGCCGAGATCGCCGTCAAGCTCATCAGCACGCCCGGCGATGCGGGCCATCCGGAGATGCCGTCCGAGCAGCGCAAGGCGGCCTGAATCAATTCACGAACCGGCGGCGAACTCCGCGATCAACGCCGCGTGCGTCCGCATCCCCAGCGTGAAGCAGTCGATCTCAAACTTCTCGTTCGGCGAGTGAACCCGGTCGTCATCGAGCCCGAAGCCGATGAGGAGCGTGTCCAGACCGAGCTCCGCCTTCAGCAGACCGACCACCGGGATCGAGCCGCCCGACTTGATCAGGTGAGGAGTGCAGCCCCCCGCGACCTCCAGAGCCGACATCGCGGCCTTCAAGTAGGGCGAATCCGCCGACACATTCCCCGGATGCCCGCCGTGCAGGTCGGTCAGTTCCCAGCGGCAACCCGGCGGCGTGCGATCTTCCAGCCATGCGAAGAACTTCTGCGTGATCGCTTCCGGATCCTGATCCGCCACCAGCCGGAACGACACCTTCGCGCCCGCGTACGACGGGATCACCGTCTTGGCGCCCTCTCCCTGGTACCCGCCCCAGATGCCGTTGATGTCGCAGGTCGGCCGGGCCCACTCGCGCTCGAGCGCGCTGAAACCCTTCTCTCCTACATCCGCTTCCGGTGGCAAACCGATCTTCCTCAGCGAAGCCACAGCATCCTGCGGCACTCGCGCCCACGCCTCCTTCTCTTGGGCCGAGATCGGGCGCACATCGTCGTAGAAGCCGGGGATCGTCACCTTCCGATCCGAATCCCAAAGCTGGGCGAGCACCTTCGAGAGTTCGTTGATCGGGTTCGGGCATTTGCCGCCCCACATGCCCGAGTGCAGATCCTGATCCGGTCCGTGCAGCACGATGTTCGTGTACGCCATGCCCCGCACACCCGTGGTGATCGCGGGCTGCCCGCGTCCGAGTTGCCCGGTGTCGGAGATGACGCAGATGTCGCACTGCTCGAGTTTGGCCCGGTTCTCACGCACGAAATGATCCAGATGCACCGACCCGGATTCTTCTTCGCCTTCCAGCAGGATCGTCAGCCGGATCGGCACCTCGCCGTGCTGGTCTTTCCACGCCCGCAGCGCCTCGAGGAAACTCGCGACCTGCCCCTTATCGTCCACGGCCCCTCGCGCCACGATCCGGCGCTGGGGCACATCGTCCTCGATCGGGCCGTTGGCCTCTTTGATCACCGGCTCGAACGGCGGCGATTCCCAGAGATGCAACGGATCCGGCGGCTGCACATCGTAGTGGCCGTAAAAAAGCACATGGGGTCCCGTGTAGTCCGCCGCACCGGCGTGCTCGGCCCAGACGATCGGATGGCCCGGCTTGTCCGCGCTGCCCGTCGGCTTGAGTTCGGCCTTGATGCCCGCGTCTGCAAGGCGGTCCACCGCCCACTGCGCCGCCTCGCGGCACTGCGACCTGTATTTCGAGTCCGTGCTGATGCTCGGGATCCGCAGCCAATCCATGAGACGCGCGATCGCGTCCGCTTCGCTGTTATGCAGGGCAGTAAAAATCCGGTCCAGAATCGCTGTCTCGCTCACGCGGGCCTCCGGTAGTTCGGGAAGTCCCAAGCATACCCGACCGGGCGAGCGGCAATGAGCAGTTGATTCAACCCATACCGGCGCGAAGCGCGGCGACGATATTCGCCGAAGCCACCGCCAGCGCGACGAGCACCACGCTCAGAAACAGCCCCACCTCGATGATCCGGAACACCCGCTTGTGCGTCGGGAGCGATCGTTCCGTCGGGAGCACTCTCGCCTCTTCCCGAGATGAATGACCCGTCGCGACCTCGAAACCTTCGAGTTCCGCGTAGCTTCGGGGCGGTCGATCGAGCCAGTCGATGCCGCAGCGCGGGCAGGCACCCGGATGGGCGGTTTTCGAATCCCCGGTCGAAGCCCGCAAGCCACAGCCCACGCAGCGCGGTTGCGTCATCCAATGCGACTTGGTCGGCGTGGCGGTGCTCATCGTGCTCCTGAAGCATAGAGTGCAGGCCCCGAAATGCACGAATTTTTTTACCAATACCGCCCACAGGAAGTTTTTGGTCCGGTGCGGGAGTTACCTCGAATGAAAACAACCATTGAGGACTGGGTAAAGCTGCTGGCTTTCTTGGCTTCTTCGAGAACGCCAGCGGCACCCGATTCTGCCAACTTCGCCGACGAAGCCGGTCATCGCCGTTCCGTGGACCGTCCGTTTCTCGCATGGCTCAATGGTGACCCGGATTCGGATGGGGCGATCGCCCGTCTGACCGACTCACCCGAACCGGATGTGGCTCTCTGGGCGTGTCTGGCCACCGGCAAGTGCGTCCCACAAGCGGTTCTCGACAATCAAAGGGCCGATGAGCGCCGATCCAGCCACGATGCCGGGAGTCTGTTCCCGCAGGTCAACGCCTCCGGCCCCATCGCGATCGAGGTGTGGTCCGAGGTGGAACTCAGTTCTTTGCACGCACTGTCGTGGATGGCCGAGCGGGACGCTTCACTGCGACCGTTGGTCAGGCGCGTCGCCACCTGGCACATCGAGAACCTGCAACCCGACAACGCCACGAATCACCCGTGGGCGGTCCATGTGTTCGCGGCGATCGGAATCCTGACCGGCGAGGCCGATGCGCTGATGTACGCCCAGACCTTGCTGCACAACTGCCAAGTATCGCTCGGACGGCCGGACGCGCTCTCGGCGCTTATCCTTCGCGATGCGTCGAACGCTCTTCGAAGCGAGGGGATGGTCCGTTGGTTGGGTGAGGCGTAAGCGTAATCAGGCGTTGCGCGGCTGTTCGCCCTGTTCGGATGCGGTCATCGGCGAGACCGATTCCTGGCTCACACTGCGTCCATCGGCCTGGACAACATCCGAGCGGTTGTGGGCGCTGGGCAGTTGTTCGGCGGGAGAGTCACTTTTCTGCTTCGGTTTGCTGGAGGCCTCGTCGATCTCGTCTTCGATGCCCTGAATTCCTTTGCGGAACTCGACAATGGACTTGCCCACCCCGCGACCGACCTCCGGCAGGCGGCGGCCAAACAGCAGCAGCCCGATCACGAGCACAACGATCCACTCCCAGCCACTGGTCATGCCGAGGAACGCGATCACAGGAAGAAAGGCGGTATCAGGCGTGGCGATCATCAATGCTCCAGATCATCTTGCGATACGGGCCGAGGGTAGCGGGCGAATGCTGGTTTCAGGCCCGTGTGGGATTGTACCGGTCTGAAGCCGAACGCGGGCTCAAACGGGGCATTTCCTTGAGAGACGAGGAATCTCGACAAAAAACCCGCGTCGCAGGGCGCGAGCGCGGGGTGGGAGAAGGCATCATTATTTCCGCCTGCGGGCCGGGCTCAGCACTCGGTGCCGAACGCAGTCAGTACGGCGTTCAGGTCATCGAGGTCCACCACGCCGTTCCCGTCGGTGTCGCCGATTGAGGTGTTCTGGCCGAAGTTCGTGAGCACGATGTTCAGGTCGTCGAGATCGACGCTGCCCGACTCATCCACATCCGCCGGGCATTCCGGCTGGAGGGGGGTGATGCTGATGTTGTCGACCTGGAAGTCGTAGTTGGTGAAGCCGTAGAAGAAGCCCGGGACATAGGTGGTGAACTGGACCTCGTCGACGCTCTGGAGCATGTCCGTCCAGGTTCGGTTCGAAGGGAGGATGGGCTCGTAGGTGTTAGGATCCTCATCGCCGGTGCCGCCCCAACCCGGAGGCAGCGCGGTGTCGTTGACATTGTCGATGATGAATTCGAAGGTTCTCCAGCCCTCGCCGGGTCCGGGCAGTTCGCCCCCGTAGAACCAGACGCTGTTGTATGGCGCGGGACCTGAAACATCGTAATCCCGCAGTTCCAGGACGATATCGCGCGGTACTTCGCTGCCGAAGAAGGTGATGGAATTCACCTTGATGTCGATGGTGACACGGACGGGCCCGGTCTGCGTGAAATCGGTGACGAAGGTGGCGTTCGAATCGGTCCGGATGCTGCAGCCGAAGGTGTCGACCTGAACATGGCGCAGGTGGGCACCGGGGTTCCCACCGTTCTGAAGAATGGTGGCTTGGCCGTTGATGGACCAGCCCTCGGGGCCGTTGTCGAAGGTGACGGTGTGCCCACTGCCGGCGAGTGCCGCGCTCGTGAGTCCTGCTCCGGCGACGATGGCGAAGAGTGATCTGCGGTTCATGGTGTGTCCTCCTGAGGTTTCGATTCTTGCAGGCGCGGGGTGCCGCGCGATCGGGTGAGTGCCGGTCCTGATTCCGTGCGATTCGCTATCGAAGTTGCCGGTTGCGGTTGCACGGGCGGGAAACAGCGGTAAAGTGTTCTGAACACTGTTCAGAACATCATGCTGCCCGTTCTCGGTGTCGTCAAGGACATGGAACAAAAAATCGGACCACATCAGAAAACCGCGACTGGCTCGGACCTGGAACCCACCGGGTCGGGTGTGATCCGTACCATGCCGATCACCATGGCGATCGCAGGAAAACCCAGCCGAAGCCGCACCGGTGCTTTGAGTGCGGAAGAACTGCAGCAGGTGGATCGGGCCGCACGCCGGCTGCACGAGGGTATTCGCTCGTTGCTGGCCTCGTGCAAAGAGGAATTCCGCAACGCCAGCGGGCTTGCTCGCCTGCTTGGGGTGGATCGAACAACCTGTCAGCGAGCGGTGTTCGCCACCGGATCGGCCTATACCGGGCCATCGATGATCGAGCGCCTTCCGGGTGTGAAAGGTCTGCGGGCGATGGTCGAGGGAGCCCAGCGGGCCGATCCGCCGATCTCGCCCGATGCCGTGCAGCGGCTTCAGGCGGCGGTCGATCAGTATTCGTCCACGCTCGAGCGCATCTCCGGATCGGTAGCGGAACTCCTGCGCCGGATCGAGGCCACGCCCCTGCTGCCGGATATGGCGGCGACGGGGAACGGATCGAACGGCAGACAAGGTGCGAGGGAGCATCTCTTCGAGGCATCCGCTGAGGTCACCGGGCGCTGTTCGGAATGTTGGATCGCGGTGTATGTGTATCACCCCGACCCGGAACGGTCTTCGGTGATTCGCATCGATCGCGTGAACGGGCTGGTCGGTCATGTGGCCAGACCGGACGCGGTGCCACTGACCTTTCACAGCTTCACGAGTTCGCGGCATGGAGCGGAGGGTGCTCAATCGGTGTTTCGGCCGCTGGTCGAGGGGGCGGAGGATGGATCGCCGGCGACGGTGCTTCGCCGGTTCTCGAGTGAGCCGCTGCCGGTGGTCTCGACGCGTCAGCCCAACGAGTTCATGGTTCAGGCGATCGATGCCGATCCGCAGACCATCGGCCATCCCGTGGACCTGATGTTCGGCACGCGCGGTGAGATGCCCCATCCGGCGACCCAGACGCCACCCATCGAGGAAGCGTGGGCGCTGGTGAATTTCCCGGCCCGGACGATGCTCTTTGATATCTACCTGCACCGGGAACTGGCGAGGCAGTGCATCCCTTCGCTCGACGCGCACCTGTGGCGGCCGGATTTCGCCCAGCAAACCGGCGATCGCTGGCAGACCCGGTTCGAGGACAGCCCGAAATTGCAGTTGCTCGGAACGGGTCTTGGCAATGCGCACGCGGCTCAGTATTCGCGGCACGCGGAACTGACGCGGTTCCTGTTCGATCAGATCGGTGCGGATGCCGGGCATTTCCTTGGCTACCGGTGCGAGGTGGCGTACCCGATGTGGCGCACGGGGTACTGCGTGGGTCTGGATTTCAGCTCACCTACCGAGGACTGACGCTCACACGCGACGGTCGAGCAATCGGTACTGCACCGCTTCTGCAACATGGCCGGCTTCGACCTGTTCGGACTGCTCCAGGTCAGCGATGGTCCTGCTGACGCGCCGGATTTTGTCGTAGGCGCGAGCGGAAAGCCCGAGCTCGCTGATGGCTTGGCCCATCAGATTCTTGGCGTCCTCGGTGAATCGACCGATCCGATCGAGTTCGCGCCCGGGCAGGTCGGCGTTGAGCAGCGGACCTTGCCTGGCGAATTGAGCGTGCCGCGCGATATTCACTCGCTCGCGCATCTCCGCGGTCGAGGTTCCCGGCGGGAGGTCGCTCGCGGAGAGCTGCTTCCACGGCACGGCGGGCGCTTCGACATGGATGTCCACGCGGTCGATGAGCGGCTTGGAGAGGCGACCGAGGTATCGCTCCATCGCGGCCCGGCTCATGGCATCGGTGGGCATGTCGCCTTTGGGGGTCGGGTTCATGGCGGCGACGAGCATGAAGTTCGCCGGGAATGTGGTGGACGAGTGAGCCCGGGAGATGGTGACATCGCCGGATTCGAGGGGCTGGCGGAGGGTGTCCAGCACCGGGCGCGGGAATTCGGGGAGTTCATCGAGGAAGAGGATGCCGCGGTGCGCGAGCGAGATTTCGCCGGGCTTGGGTATGGCCCCGCCTCCGATGACGGCGGAGGCCGAGGCGGTGTGGTGCGGGGCGCGGACGGGCCTTGTGGTGACCAGGCCAGCGCAGGCAGCGGTCATGGTGCCACCAGACGAATGCGAGTCGCTTCGCGGGGCATCGGCCAGACGGCCGACGGCGGAATAGATGCGCGTGACTTCGAGCGCCTCCTCGCAGGTCATGGGCGGGAGGATGCCCGGCAGTGCGCGCGCCATCATGGTCTTGCCGGTGCCGGCAGGGCCGAGCATAAGGATGTTGTGCGAACCGGCGGCGGCGACGGTGAGGGCACGCTTGACCGACTCCTGGCCCCGGACCTCGGCGAAGTCCACGCTCGGGATCGCCCCACGGATGAGTTCCTCGACATCGATGGGAGGATGGGGCTCTGCCGGGAGTGCACCGTTAATGAGGCCCACGACTTCGGCGAGCGAGGACACTCCGAACGAGGCAACCCCCTCCACCACGGCGGCTTCGGAAGCGTTTTCGAGCGGAACGACCACACCATCGAGGCCGAGAGCTTTGGCGAGCGTCGCCATCGCGATCACGCCGCGAACAGGGCGAACGCGACCGTCGAGGGCGAGTTCTCCGGCGAACAGGAACCGGCGAGGGTCCAGTCCGCCTTCGTCTGGAGATCTGGGAGGGCGAACGACGCCGTCGGCCATGAGCAGCCCGATGGCGATGGGCAGGTCATAGACGGGGCCTTCCTTTCGGACATCGGCGGGGGCGAGATTGATGAGCACCCTGCCGACCGGAAAGGCGTACCCGGCGTTGGTGATTGCCGAGCGGACACGCTCCATAGACTCCCGGACGGCGGTGTCGGGCAGGCCGACGATGGTCTCTTTGCAGATCCCGTCCTCAGCGATGTCGACTTCCACCTCGCAGCGCTCGGCGGCGATACCCTGCAACAGAAATGTCTGGAGATGTGAGATCATGCCCAGACGGTACCCGAACAACAAAACCCAAACAAGACTTTTTTTGCTGACCTGAACAAAAACCTACATTTATCCCGTAATCATGGCAGATTCTGAGAACCATCTGAGCCCGTTCCGACCGTTTGGACCCGATCACACGCCCTATGAGGCCATTGGTGGCGAGGAGAGTGTGCGCCGGCTGGTTGATGCGTTCTACGATCGGATCCGGGACGAATCCCCCTTATTGAGGGATATGCATCCTCCCGATGACGCGGAATCACGCCAGAAGCTGTTCGAGTTTTTGAGCGGCTGGATGGGTGGCCCGCAGCTGTACATCGAGAAAAGGGGCCATCCACGCCTACGAATGCGGCATATGCCATTTCCTGTGGATCAGGAGGCGGTGGATGCCTGGCTTGCCTGCATGCAAGGGGCGATGGATGACTGCGAAGTCAGTGGGCCGCTGCGAGAATTTCTCACCCAGAGGTTCACCCACACGGCGAATTTCATGCGAAATCGCTGACGCATCGGCGGAACCGTTGGGCTTCCGGGCGGTCGAATTGGAGGGCGAGGTCCCGTTTTCCGGATGTCGGGATGCCCTATCATCGTGATGCACCGATGAGCCCACGATCCCTGCTCAGATTTGGATGAGTCATGAACATCAGCACGCCGTTTCGCGCCCGTACCCTTCTTTTTGGAGCGATCGGTCTGGGTGCCGCGGCGTGTGCCGCGGTCATCGGAGCGCAGCCGGCGACGACGACTCCGAAGCCGGCTCCGGTGCAATCGGTGCCGTACGACCCGCTGGTGCTGCGTGTGGATGCGGATTCGGAAGACTGGACGCTGAACGCTGAGGTGCTGCTGGTCGGCCTTACCAGCCAGCGTCGGGACATCGACACCGATCGCCCGGTTTTCAGAACACAGAGGATTCTCGCGGATGGGGCCGTGATCGTGTTTCCCGTTCCGACGGATACGGCGTTCACGGTCATGGACGATGAATTGCTGGAATCCAAGTTGACTATGAGCGGTCGCGAGATCGAAGGCGTCCCGCGCCTGATCGAGGGGTATCAGGCGGGCGCTCGTCTTCTGGCGTGGGATCTGGTGGACCTCGACACGAACAGCATCCGGCTCGATGTGCAGACCGCGATGACTTCACACAAGACGGTCGTCGACGAGCGCCGAGCGTTCCAGGTGGATTGGCCGAAGGGGGAACTGCCCGAGACCTTGAATTCCGCTCTTGGAGCGCAGCTTTACATCGAATCGGACCAGCCCGAGATCGCCCGGCTGGTCGAGCATTGGACGAACGGCGATCCGACCCGTGCCAAGCCGTACTACCTCGCGAAGCATCTCGCGGGGAAGGTGATGGAGTGGTATCAGCCGAGCGAGGGGCCGTTCCTCGCGCTGCGGGACTCGCGGATATTCGAGACCGGTACCGCGGCGGTCATGATCGCGGGCTACAACGTACGCGGCGCGGTGGTCGCCGCACGCGAGCGGAGAGGTTCGGCCCTCGATATGGCGAACCTTCTGTGCGCTGTGTATCGGCAAGCGGGTTTACCCGCACGCTTGGTGGTCTGTTATGACCTCGAAGCGCAGCGGGACGACACGCGGAACTCGATCCACGCGTATGTAGAGTTCTTCCTCATGGTCGATGAGGAGAAGGGTTTGGGCGAGTGGGTCCCCGTGGACATCGTCCGCCAGCGGGAGTTCTCGAGTCGGGCGCCGGACATCGCTTTGCCCTGGAAATATTTCGGGAACAACGACAAGAGCCAGTACTACGCGCCGGTCTCGTTCCACTGGCACCCGCCGACGACGGTCGTGAACTCCGGACCTCCGGGGCTTTGGGGATGGCTGCCCAAGCCGTCGGCCCCGAATGTGGATCAGGGCATTCGGTTCCACGCGTTCAACACGCCGATGACCGCGGAGCGTCAGCGGAAACGGCGCGAGGGGCGTTAGAGCGGTTTTCGGGCGGTGGAGCGGGCTGGATCAGGCCTCGCCGCGACTTTGAGGGGCGGTATCGCTACAATGCCTGACCGGCGCTCCGGCCGATTTCCTGTTATTTCGCACCCCCATTCCCGGTGCGGGCGTTTCCCGCTCCGCACACCGATCGTGAAGCCCCCCTACCGATGGCCGAACCGAAACCGATCACCGCTCTCGATCCGACGCTTGGGGAAGAGGGGTCGTGCCCTGAAAACCCGATCATTCGCAACTTCTCGATCATCGCGCACATCGACCACGGCAAGTCGACGCTGTCTGATCGGCTGCTGCAATCGACCAACGCGATCACGGAGCGCGAAGCCCGAGAGCAGATCCTGGACTCTATGGATCTGGAACGCGAGCGAGGGATCACGATCAAGGCCTCGGCGGTGTCGGTTCGTCACATTCACGACGGCAAGCACTACCTCCTGAACTTCATCGATACGCCGGGCCATGTCGACTTCTCGTACGAGGTGAGCCGGGCGCTGACGGCGTGCGAGGGCGCGGTTCTGGTGGTGGATTCGACGCAGGGCGTGGAAGCACAGACCGTCGCGAACACATACCTCGCGGTGAACAACAATCTTGAGATCATCACGGTCATCAACAAGATCGATTTGCCCGCGGCGGAGCCGGACGAGCGGGCCATGGAGGTCGAGCAGATCCTCGGCTTCCCCGCCGAGGAAGCGATCTTCGTCTCGGCGAAGACCGGGCAGGGGATCCCCGAACTGCTGGAGCGCATCTGCGATGTGCTTCCCTCGCCTCGCGAACAGCAGACAAAGCGGACCCGTGCGCTGATCTTCGATTCGCACTACGACGACTACCGCGGTGTGGTGGTGTATGTGCGTATGTTCGACGGCAAGCTGACGGTCGGCGACAAGATCCGGATGATGGGTACCGGGCGGACATTCACGGCGACCGAACTCGGCAAGTACACCCCCAAGCCGATGAAGGTGACCACGCTCGGGCCGGGCGAGACCGGGTATCTGATCGCGAACATCAAGTCGCTGTCGGATGTGCGCGTCGGCGATACGATCACGCAGGAACTCGAACCGGCCGAGAAGGCGCTGCCCGGTTACGAAGAGCCGCGGCAGATGGTGTTCTGCGACTTCTACCCTGCGACGACCGAAGAGGGCAAGGGACAGGACTTCGAGGACCTGCGCGAAGCGATGGAGAAGCTCGCGCTCAATGATGCGAGCTTTACCTACCACGCGGTGCACTCGGAGGCGCTCGGCTTCGGTTTCCGCTGCGGCTTCCTCGGGCTGCTGCATATGGACATCATCCAAGAGCGGCTGGAGCGAGAGGGCGGCGTCGAGGTCGTGCAGACGGCTCCCAATGTGACCTACGAACTGCTCAAGCGCGACAAGGAGGTCGTCGAGATCTCCAACCCCGCGGACCTGCCCGATCCTTCGCTGTGGCTCGAGCTGCGCGAGCCGATCGTGCGGGTCGAGTTGATGGTCAATACCGATTCGGTCGGCGACATCATGTCGCTGTGCCTGAGCCGACGGGGCATTTTCAAGTCCCAGCAGGCCGTCAGCGAGATCCGTCAGTTCATGACCTGGGAGATGCCGCTGGCGGAGATCATCTACGACTTCTACGACAAGCTGAAGTCGATCACGCGCGGCTACGCGACGATGGACTACGAGATCATCGGGTTCCGCAAGGAGAACCTCGCCAAGGTGGACATCCTCATCAACGGCGATGTGGTCGAGGCCCTGTCGTTCATCAGCCATCGCGACACGGCCGACAAGCGAGGGCGGTCGCTGCTCAACAAGCTCAAGAAGCAGATCGACCGCCACCAGTTCGAGATCCCGCTGCAGGCGGTAATCGGCGGGAAGATCATCGCGCGCGAGAGCATCAAGGGCGTCCGCAAGAATGTGACGGCCAAGTGCTACGGCGGCGATGTGAGCCGCAAGCGCAAGCTGCTCGAGAAGCAGAAGAAGGGCAAGAAGAAGATGAAGTCCATCGGGAGTGTGAACATCCCGCAGGAGGCCTTCATGGCGGTGCTCGACACGGCCGATTAACCGACTTGGATCGCGCTCACGCTCGGCCACAGCCACGCGAAGACTGCCCCGGTCGCGAGCCCGTACGCCACGCCGTCGGCGGTGCTGGTGATGATGTTTCGCAGCGGGACCCTGAACCAGATCGTGTTGAGCAGACTGCTGGCGCAGTAGGCGAGTACGCCGACCGTTCCTGTGATCTGAAACACCCTGAGCGAATCGGTGCCTTTACCGAGCGATTCATACCCGACATAGCCGATCAGGGCGGTGACGATCAGGAAGTACGCGAAGGTCAGGACAAGGTTCTTGCCCATCGCTGGTTTGGCTGCCCAGAGGTTCAGCGTCCCCCACGGCCCCTTGGTGTAGAGCTGCTGGAACTCTTCGGTACGCATGGCTTTTTGGTCTTCGGTGTAGGGGAACATGTAGTAGCCGGGCTCAAGTCCCTGGCTCTGCAGCGCACGCGTGAACGCGTCGAAATCCTTGAGCTGCTTGAAGTCGCCCCAGTGGTGAGGCAGGACGGTCCACGCGAGCGAGCTGAGGATGAAACACGCCACCGCTCCCAGAAGAATGGGAAGCCAGAGTTCGGTGAGAAATGCCATCGCTTTGCCTCCATGAATCGGGGGAATCGACCATGCTGTGGGAAGTATCGGGCGACTGGTAGTTTTCTGTGCATTTCATGACAGGACTCCCCTATACGGGCGGGTCTTCAATCTGCGGTTCACGCTGGGGTTCCCACTTGACTGGGTTGGGGCTTCCGCTACAGTGATCGTGCTACAGCACGGTGCCCGCACGAGTTTCGTTCGGGTGAAAAGGGAAGTGTGGTGAAATGCCACCGCGGACGCGCCGCCGTATCGGGCGCTGATCGGTTCCTCCCAGGGCCACTGTCGGGGTCGCAAGATCTGACGGGAAGGCCGGAACCGTGATGCCCGGAGCCGGAAGACCTGCCCTGCTGTGAGCTTGGTTGCCCGCGCGGAACGGGTGGCCGGCGAGGCGTCGCGCGCTCCCGAGTGCCGCCCCACCGACCACACCCCAGCTGATCCTCGCGGGCCTCACATTCGTTGACGGGAGTCCCTGCGCGTATTCAGGGATACAGAAAGGTCCTGCCTGATGGCACACTTCGGTCTTCGCGCGCTCAGCGCGCTCGCTGTTTCGTTCACCGCTTCCGTCGCTTGCGCCGGAGCGGGATACTCGCTGGTCTCCACATTCGAGCTTCCCCAAGGTCTGGATACGCTCACGGTCGATCCATCCGGTCACCTGCTGGCGACGGCCGGCGACCAGATTCTTCGGCAGGATTCGATCAACTCCGGGTCTTTCTCACTGATCGGATCGGTCCCATCCGGTCTCCTGAACAGCTTTGGTGCCTCGTTCATCTCGGTCAGCCCGAACGGGCAGACGATCGCGATCGGCGACAACAACCTCGGCAGCGGCGCGAGCGTGCACCTCCTCCAGGCCTCGGGGCTGACGCCGGGCGGTGCGACCGTGCCGATGTCCGTTCCCGCTCTGAACTACAACGCGGCTTGGGCTGATGACAGCACGCTGTTTGTCACCGGCGGAGAATTCGGGTCGCCGAGCAGAGTGACGAGGATCGATGCCGCGGCCGGTACGGGCAGCGTGGTCATCGACCACATCGATGGCGGCTCCTCCGGCATCGCGGTTTCGGGCGGTCGCCTTTTCACGGGCAACGGCTTCGCCTACGGCGGCGGCTCTTCGACCGGCGATATCCATGCGTTCGACCTCGGTGCCTTTGGCAGCGAGCCACTGAATTTTCTGTCAGACGGTGTGCCGGTTGCCCGTGCGCTCTCGGCGGGCTCGCTCGGGTTCGACAGCGCAGGGAACCTCCTTGTCGGTGGTGGCGACTTCTCTGGCGAACTCGGCTTCGCGGCCGTGATCGACAGCGCGGCCCTGCAATCAGCGCTCGCGGGAGGTCCTCTCGCGACGACGGCCGACGGTCAGACCCTCTATCCGCTCGGTGATCCGAACGCTTTCTACTCCATCCGCTTCAACCCGGTGACCGAAGAGATCTATGTCAACGCCATCGGCAGTTCGACCATGTTCGTCTACGCCATCCCGACTCCGGGAGCCGCGGGATTGCTCTCGGTCGCTGGGCTTGCTTCAGTTCGGCGTCGCCGTGCGTAAGCCGGGCCATGTATCTCGACTTTGCAGCGTGGCGGCCCTCGGTGGGTGGGCAGCCACGCTGGTTGTTGCTGCGCGGGGCGATTCGACTCCCTTCGCATCGGTCATGCTGGAGTACGCGCCAGCCCCAGGGCAGTTCATCAACAACCCGGCATTCAACGATCCGACCGCTGCGCTCGGCCCGCCCCTGGGTTCAGGTACCGCGGCTCCGAACAACGAATCTGTTGTCTCTCTTGGCGGGTTCGGCGGCTCGATCACGCTCGGCTTTGACCAGACCGTCATGGATCATCCGCACAATCCATTCGGCCTCGACGCGATCGTGTTCGGAAACGCGTTCTATCCCGGCGGTGATCCGGCCCGTCGCTTTGCTGAAGCCGGCATCATCGAGATATCCCGAGATGTCAACGGCAACGGGCTGCCGGACGATCCGTGGTATGTGATTCGCGGCTCGAGTCTGCCGCAGGTTCCAGGAGCCGGATACACACAGCCATGGGACAATGATCCCGGCAGCTCGATCCCGCCCGCGAATGTCGGCTGGTACCCGGATCCTTGGTTCTACCCTGATATCGGGCCTTCGTACCAGACGACGGGATACCTGCTCCCCGCCGCTTTCCATGCTGTCCCGCTGATGAATCCCGGGGGCGTGACCGCACCCCAGGCGTATTACGGCTACGCGGACCTGAGCCCGACACTCGTTCTCGGCGATCTCAATGCGGACAACACGGTGGACGATCCATCATTGACACCGGAGGAGTTCTACACCCGGCCCGACAACCCATTCGTGGTCGGCATCCTGCCAGGATCCGGCGGCGGAGACGCCTTCGACATCGCGTGGGCGGTCGACCCCATGACCGGCCATCCCGCCAATCTGGACGGCTTCGACTTCATTCGCATCCGCACGGGGGTGAACACGCAATCGGGGATTCTCGGCGAGATCTCGACCGAGGTGAATGCCGTCGCTGCGGTCACGCCGACACCACATGCATACGACCTCAACGCAGACGGTGAGCTCGATGCCGAAGACCTGTACGCGTGGTACGAATCCCCGATCGACCTGACGGGTGAGGGGCTTCTTGAGCGTCGTGATGGCTTTGCCGTGCGAGATGCCGTGCGCTATGGCGAACAATCTGATGTCGCCGGGGTACGACCATGAATCGACGCGCCTTCACGCTCATCGAACTGCTGGTCGTCGTTGCGGTCATCGCGCTGCTCATCGGACTGCTGCTGCCGTCGCTCGCGTTCGCACGCCGCTCTGCTCAGGCGGTGCTTGGCCAGTCGAATCTGCGGCAGCTCCAAATCGCCAATCACGCCTACGCCAACGACCACGATGACCGTTTCATGCCCGCCGCCGAAGCGATGTCACCCGGTTCAGGACAGCCCGAGAACCTCAAGCGCTGGCACGGCACGCGGACGAGCCAGAGTGATCCGTTCACCCCGGCTAATGCACCGATCACGCCGTACATCGACTCCCAGGAATCGAGCATCGCAGTACGGGTCTGTCCCACTTTCGAGCCCGTTCTGGACGAGATCGCCTCGCGACCCGCGTCCGCCGCGGGCTTCGAGCGATCGTGCGGCGGATACGGATACAACATCGATTTCGTGGGCAGCGCGCGGGGGCGCACGGTGAACGGTGTCGTTCAGCGCAACGATCTCGTGGGCGAGCGACGAGCGGTGCTGTCGGCACCTACTCGAACGATCGCGTTTGCGGACGCGGCGTTCGCCTCTTCGAACATCATTGAGTACTCGTTCGTTCACGCCCGATTCCGGAGCGATTACCCGGAATATCGTCACGACCCGAGCATCCATTTCCGCCAGGTCGGTGAACGGGCCAATGTCGTCTGGCTGGACGGGCACGCAACGCAGGAGTCGATGACATACACCTGGTCGAGCGGGCTCTATGCTTCCGACCCCGCCGACTACAGCATCGGTTGGTTCGGACGCGATGACGACAACCGCCACTTCGGTGGCCCCAACCAGTAATGGCTGTTCCTTCTCCCCCTCTGCGAAAGACTCATTCCCCCATGGCCGTCGACCGCTGCGTGTGCCACGAAGTGCCCTTCGAGGACCTCGTTCGCCTGAACCGCGAGCAGGGTCTGTCGCTGGAACAACTCATGGACCGCACCGGCTGCTGCACCGGATGCACGAGCTGCGAACCCTATGTCCGCATCGCCCTGGCGACCGGAGAAACCGATCTCCCGGTCATGAACGGGCGCGAGCTTTACGAAGCCCTCAAGCAGATCGAGTCCGGCCCGACTGACGGCTGAGCCGGGTTCGGCTACGCTTCACATCATGACCGATGCCACCCAGCAGCCGAACCTCTCGATCTCGGACCTTCAGCGTCTCATCCGCGATCGCTATCACGACACCGACTCGGCCCGGGGCACGCCCGGCACATTCATGTGGCTGATCGAAGAAATCGGCGAGCTGGCGACCTCGCTCCACGAATGCGCACCGGGCCAGTCACCGACCCCGGAGCAGCGGGCCAACCTGGAAGAGGAATTCGCCGATGTGCTCGCGTGGCTGGTCACGCTCGCGAACATCAACGGCGTCGATCTCAACAAGGCGCTGACCAAGTACACCGAGCCAGGACGCGTCGAAGGTGTCAAGCACTGAGTGCATCATCCATGAACCGAATCGAATCCATCTTCATTTCGAGTCGCGACAGCGGACGCAAACTGCTCATGCCCTTCGTCTGCGGCGGTCACCCCTCGCCGAGCGACATGGAGCAGGCGCTTCCCGCGCTGTGCGAATCGGGGGCCTCGATCATCGAGATCGGCATTCCTTTCAGCGATCCCATCGCGGATGGACCGGTCATCTCTCAGGCGATGCACCTCGCGCTGGAAGCCGGTGTCACGCCGCGATCGGTCATTGAATCGGTGCAGCGCATCCGTTCGACCCTCAGCGCGGGTGTCGTCGCCATGGTCAGCGTCTCGATCATCGAGCGCTACGGTCGGGATCGGTTCATCGGCCTGCTTGCGGACGCCGGTTTCGACGGGATGATCACCCCGGATGTGCCGCTTGAAGAGGCCGAGCCGATCCTGCACTCGGCCGCGGCCCGCGGGCTCACCTCGAGTCTGCTGGTCTCCCCGTCCACCCCGCTCGAACGGGCACGGCTGATCTGCGAGCTTTCCACCGGCTTCGTCTATGTCCTGGCCCGCGCGGGTATCACCGGCGAGCAGGGTGGTGGACCTCACTCGGCCCTCCGAGAGCGGATCTCAGAACTCCGGGCGGTTACGAACCTGCCGTTGGCGGTGGGCTTCGGGATCAGCACACCGGAGCATGTGTCGATGGTCGTTTCACCGGATGCGGGTGATGCCGATGCCGCGATCGTAGGGACCGCTCTGGTGAAGCGGATGAGCGATGCGGGACCGGGCCGGGCGGCCGAATCCGCCTCCGCCTTCTACCGCGAACTCGCGGGCGGATTGGTCTCGCTGGGCAATCGGCCAACCTCGTAAACCCTGCGTTTTCAGGGTTTCTGCAAAGGTAAACCGTTTCAGTACACTGTATAGCACTGCGGATCGGCGACTACCCGAGACCATTCGCCCCCGACGGCCGCAGTCGGGGCTGGATCTCGTAAGCCATCTGCGGCCCTCTTTACTGTGGCGCGAGACCGCGCTGAGGAACTTGTGAGCGATATGAGCAGCCGGATCGAAACGATCCAAGCCGTCGCGGGATTTCATGAGATCAAGCCCGTACCGGCGAAGTCCTACGACCAAATCGGTGACGGATACGGGCGCGATGCCTTCGGTATCCGCACGATGCGGGAGCGCCTGCCCAAGGATGTCTTCAAGAGCGTGATGCGAACCATCGAGCTCGGCGAGCGCCTTGATCCCACCATCGCCAACACCGTGGCTAACGCCATGAAGGATTGGGCGATCGAGCGCGGCGCGACCCACTACACCCACTGGTTCCATCCGCTCACGGGCTCGACCGCAGAGAAACACGACAGCTTCCTCAGCCCCGACGGTCAGGGCGGATCGCTCGCCGAATTCAGCGGCACCCAGCTCATCCAGGGCGAGCCCGACGCGTCCAGTTTCCCGTCCGGCGGCGTCCGCCAGACCTTCGAAGCGCGCGGCTACACCGCGTGGGATGCGACCAGCCCTGTCTTCATCAGCCGCGGCACAGAGTCCGCAACTCTGTGTATTCCCACCGTGTTCGTCTCCTACACGGGCGAAGCGCTCGACAAGAAAACGCCGCTGCTCCGTTCGATCGACGCGGTCAGCAGCCAGGCGATGCGCATCCTGCGGCTTTTCGGCACCGATGAGGGCGTGAGCCGCATCTTCGCGACCTGCGGCCCCGAGCAGGAATACTTCCTGATCGATCGGCGCTACTACCTGTCTCGACCCGATCTTCTGATGTGCGGCAGAACACTCTTCGGCGCAGCATCTCATAAGCACCAGCAGCTCGACGACCACTACTTCGGCTCCATACCCGACCGAGTGCAGAGCTTCATGGTCGAGGCCGAAGCGCGGCTCCACGCCCTGGGCGTGCCCGTCAAGACCCGCCACAACGAAGTGGCCCCGGCGCAGTACGAGCTCGCGCCCGAGTTCGAGACATCCAACATCGCGGTCGACCATCAGCAGATGACCATGCAGATCCTGCAGTCGAGCGCGCCGAAGCTCGGTCTGCAGTGCCTCATGCACGAGAAGCCCTTCGCCGGTGTCAACGGTTCGGGCAAGCATGTGAACTGGTCGCTCTCGACCAACACGGGGACGAACCTGCTCGATCCTCGCGACGAGACGCACACGAACATGCAGTTCCTCGTCGTGCTCGCGGCGGTCATCCGCGCGGTCGACCTGCACGCGGACCTGCTGCGCGCCTCGATCGCTTCGGCGTCGAACGATCACCGTCTGGGCGCGAACGAGGCCCCGCCGGCGATCATCTCGATCTTCCTCGGCGACATGCTCACCGATATCGTCAACCAGATCGAGAAGGGGTCCGCGACAAGCACCAAGAAGGGCTCCGCGATGGATCTGGGTGCACGCACCCTGCCTCAGATCCCGCGTCACTCGGGCGACCGAAACCGCACAAGCCCGTTCGCCTTCACCGGCAACAAGTTTGAGTTCCGCGCGGTCGGTTCGAGTTCGTCCATCGCATGGCCGAACGCCGTGATCAACACCATCGTGGCGGAATCGCTCGATCACATCGCGACGGAACTGGAGATAGCGGTCGGAGCCAACCCCACCGATGCCAAGCTCAAAGCCGCGGTGAAGAAGCTGCTCAAGCAGGTCATCAAGGAACACAAGCGGATCCTGTTCGATGGCGATAACTACTCGAAGGAGTGGCACGACGAGGCCGAGAAGCGAGGACTTCCCAACCTGAAGGACACGGTCGACGCGCTCGATCCTCTGAAGACCAAGAAAGCCAAGGATCTCTTCAAGAAGTACGGCGTGCTCAACCCCGTCGAACTCGATGCACGATACGAGACCTACATCGAGCAGTACGCCTCCAAGATCCGCATCGAGGCCGACACGATGATCTCGATCGCCTCGAACATGATCCTGCCCGCGGCGATCCGCTACCAGGGCCAGGTGGCCCAGGCAGTGTCGGCAACCTGCTCGGCGGATGTGGACTGCGAAGAGCTTCGGGCCTCGCTCCGCGATCTTTCGGAGTTGGTCTGCCAGCTCCGGGCGAACACCTGCAGATTGCAGGAGCTCACCGACAAGCAGCGGGATCTGCACGGCTACACGGCCGCGGCGTATCTTCGTGACGAGGTGCTCCCTGCCATGGGAGAACTCCGTGCCGTCGCCGACACCCTCGAAAATCTGGTCGCCGACGACCTGTGGCCCCTGCCGAAGTACCGCGAGATGCTGTTCATCAAGTGAGAGTCCACCCCTAGCGACCTCAAGGCCGGCCCTCCGGCCTTTTTCATGCCCATGGAGCGCTCCCGATCCAGCGAGCCAGCACCGATTCCAGCTACCATGCACCCATTCCGGCCCCGTAGCTCAGCGGTTAGAGCAGACGACTCATAATCGTTTGGTCCTCGGTTCGAATCCGAGCGGGGCTATTGCGATTCATTCTCGCGAAGTGGTCGTGGTCCTTGTGATCGGGCGAATTCGGGGTATGTTTCCTCTACGGAGGAACCCCTATGGCCATGTCCATGTTCCAACGATTGGCATGCATGTGTTCGCTGGCCCTGATTGCTCAAGCCGGTGCGGCGGCACCCGTGTTCTCAGTCGCACCGGGAGGACCATCTGGACTCGACCCGGACAAGGTGTATCGTCCTGCGCCGGGCGGACCTGCTCCGATCGGGGGGGGCGATGGATCGGGGCTTGGACTGCCCGGTGATGATATCGACGGTCTCTCGACCTCGATCACCGATGAGGAATGGGTGTTCTGCTGGTCGGTCGCCCCCGGCTCCACGGGGGCCCTTCTGCATGTTCGAGGGTCCCTGCCGCCGTTTTCTCTGTCGGACCAGAGCGCGAACAATCAGCAGGCCGGAGACGGGTTCATCACGACCGAGGCATGGAACACGGGCGGCCTTGTACCCGGTCTCGGCTTCGGTCTATTCAGCAATGCCCTGGCAATCAATCAGGGCGGGAACTATTTCATGACGCTCGGCCTGCTCCCCGATGTGGATCCGAGCGTGAGTCTTCCCGACGGGACGGCGCTGGATGATCTGGATGCCGAAACCGGACCCTTTGATCCGGACCTGCCGACGCCGCCACTCTATTTTTCGGTCTCGCAATCGTCACCATCGCTCGCGAATCTCCCGGCTGGACTTCCGCCTTCCGGAGCGGACATTTTCTTTGATCCGGATATCACGGTTGGGGGCGATGAGCAGCTTTTCGCCGCGGCGGGATGGCTCGGGTTGATCGCGACTCCTGATCCCTCGTTCAATGACGACATCGACGGCCTCGTCGTTCATGATGCGGATGGTTCGGGAATCTTCGATCCACTAGCCGGGGACTATGTCATCTTCTCGCTCAGACCGGAGTCACCGACCCTGTTCAAGTTCGGAGCGTCGGCCGGGGATCTGTTCATCAGCGACATCAAGGGCTTGCGGCTACTCGTTCTTGGATCGCAGATGGGCCTGTCCTCTGATGATGACTTGAACGCGGTACGGACCGTTGCGTTGATCGGTCCGGATGTGCCGAGCACCTTCGCGACTCTCTTCGGCGAGGCGGGATGCCCCGGTGACGCCAGCGGCGATCTTCGCGTCGACCTTGACGACCTGAACATCGTGCTGACCGGGTTCGGAACCCCCGGGCCGAAGGGAGATATCGACGGGAACGGGACGGTCGATTTGGATGACCTGAACCTGGTTCTTGTCCATTTCGGCGAATCCTGTGAAGCCAAATGAATCAGATTTGCTCTGCGTGGTACGCGGACCATGATCGAGTGACCAGGCAGGATATGACGGCACACAATCCCTACCGCTATACTGGGCATTCGTGGTCGAATCTCAGGACTTCAGCACACTGATGCGTGCCGCTCGCTCCGGCGACGAGGGGGCAATCTCGAAACTTCTGCTGAAGGTCTCGCCGGAGTTGCAACGGCGTATCGAAGCGAAAATCGGCCATCCATACCGATCCCTGCTCGATGCGGAGGATGTGCTGCAGATCACATACATCGAAGCGATGTTGTATCTGGACCGTTTCGATGACCATGCCGATGAGCGGGCGTTCGCGGCTTGGCTGCTCAGGATCGCTGAACACAACCTCACCGATGCCATACGCGGGCTTGAGGCCGCCAAACGCCCTTCACCTACACAGAGAGTTCGGAAACGCACGATACACGAATCCTACGACTCGCTGATCGTCTGCCTCGGCGCAACCCGGACCACACCCAGCAGGATCGCGGGGACTTGTGAAGCGATCGAGCACCTCGAACGCGCCATCGCATCGCTTCCACCCGACTATGCCGAGGCCGTACGAGCCGTCGACATCGAACAAAGACCCGTCCGCGTAGTAGCCGAGAGTATGGGGAGATCGTGCGGTGCCATCTACATGCTCCGATCGCGTGCCCACGATGCGCTGCGAGAATCGCTCGGATCCGCGTCCCAACTGTTCAGTTTCGAGGGCTGACTCATGACCGACCCGCCCGATCCCGGTCCGCACCCGCCCTCCAGGCATGACGATTTGATCGCCAAGGCCCTTGAGCAGGCAAGGGCCGCGCGAGGCAAGGGGCTTGCTTCCGGTTTCGATGCATCCTCGGTGCAGATTCCGGGTTACCGAATTCTCTCCGAGATTCACCGCGGCGGGCAGGGCGTGGTGTACAAAGCGGTGCAGGACGGCACGCGCCGGACCGTCGCCATCAAGCTCATGCTGCAGGGGGCGTTCTCCGGTGACCGGGAGCGTGCCCGCTTCGAGCGGGAAATCCGCGTGCTCTCGCAGATCCGCCATCCCGGCATCGTCTCGATCTACGAATCCGGAGAGACCAATGGACTCGTGTTCTATGTCATGGAGTATGTCTCCGGACGGTCGCTGCATGAGTACCTGCGGCATGCCACACCCCAAATGCGCGAGCGGCTCGATCTGTTCGCACGGATCTGCGAAGCGGTCCACGCAGCGCACCTGCAGGGCGTGATTCATCGGGATCTCAAGCCCGACAACATCCGGATTGATTCCACCGGCTCGCCACACATTCTCGACTTCGGCCTGGCCAAGGTCGCGGGCTCGGTTCCGGAAAACGAATCCGGCGAACCGGTCATGATGACGATGACCGGTCAGTTCGTCGGCTCGCTGCCGTGGGCTTCGCCCGAACAGGCCGAGGGGATCGCGTCGAGGATCGACATCAGGACCGATGTGTACTCGCTGGGAGTCGTGCTGTACCAGATGCTTACGGACCGATTCCCCTACCGGGTCGAGGGCACGACCCGTGAGGTCCTGACCTCGATCGCCGAGTCCAGCCCGCAGCGCCCGCGATCGCTCGACCGCAGTATTTCGTCCGAAGTCGAGACGATCACGCTCCGCGCGCTCGCGAAGGACCGGGATCGTCGGTACCAATCCGCTGGCGAACTCGCCCGGGACATCCGCCGCTACCTGAATGGAGAGCCGATCCTCGCTCGCTCGGACAGCATTTCGTATGTGCTTCGCAAGAGCATCGCGCGGCACAAACTCGCCGCATCGTCCGCAGCCGTCATCCTCATTACCATCGCGGGGTTCGGCGTAGGGATGACCGTGCTGTGGAATCTGGCTTCCTCCCGTGGAGACCAGCTCGAAACTGCGCTCCAGCAGCGCGATGCGGACCTCGACTACCTGCTGGATGTGCTTTTCGGAGGGGACGACCTGCGCCAGTTCGCACGCGATCGTAAGGTTCGGGATGTGGTTGACGAATTGTCTGCAACCGTAGACACCCGCTTCGAAAGCGATCCGGTCCGGCTGGCGACTCTCCACGAAATGCTCGGCCGTTCTTACCGAGCGTTCGTCACTCCCGAACGGGCCGTGCCGCATCTCGAGCGAGCGATCGCTCTCAGGACTGAACTGTACGGTCCGGGCCACGATCTCACGCTGGGTTCGATGAACACGCTCGCGGAAGTTCTCAAGGACCAAGGCAGCTACAACACGGCGATCGCGTTGTACGAACAAATCGAACGCACGCTGCGCGAAGCCACGCCAACGGAAGCCGTTCAACGCCGCCGGCTCGCGACGGTCATATCCAATCGAGCCCGGCTGCTGGAACTGCTTGAGCGGATGGTGGATGCGAAATCCGCGTTTGATGAAGCCATTCTTTTGCTACAGCAGGACCCAGATGATCCGACTTCTCAGCGCCTTCTGCTTTTCGCTCAGGGGCATCGCGCCGGCATCGACTCCCAGATGGGCCATCGGAAAGCCGCCGCCGAGGAGATGCGACGGGTGCATCACGAGATTACCCTGGCGTTCGGAGCCGAGCATCCAGCGACGCGAACCAGTTCGATCAAATTGGCCTCACTGCTGATCGAAACGGGGGAACCGAACGATGCGCTGGCTATATTGCAAGCCATCCCCGTCTCATCCTCGAGCATCGAAGGAAAGGCAGTGCTGGCATACGCCACGGCCATGCAATCCGGCCCGGAGGAAGCAGTACGGTTTCTTGATGCCCAGGATCACCATGTGGATCTGGTTCTCTGCAAAGCGAGGATCCTGCTCGATTGCGAGCGGCACTCGGATGCGCTGGAAGCCATCGCACTGATTGGCGCAGAGGAATTGTCTGCCCAGCAGGTATTCCGTCACGCACTCCTCCAATGCCGAGCAGCATCATTCGCTTCGCCTTCGATCCAGCATCTTGAGCGAGTCGTTTCCGAGCAATTTGATCCGCATTCGTCCGCGGCGTGGTACGCCCAAGGGCTGAGTGAGTACTCCTCGGTTCAGCAGTCGAAGAGATACGGTGAGGCAGCCAAGACGATCGGTCGCCTTGCTTCACTGATCGGAGACACCACTGGTTCGAAGCATGAGTATGTCGTCCGCCTGGAAGCGATGCGAGCGATCTGCCTTGAGTCAGACGGCCGAGCGGATGAGGCCCGAACAGTTCGGTCTGATCTGTTGGATTGGGCCTCGCGAGAGTGCGGACCGTATCATCCGCTCACCGTCCATCTCGCTGGACGGGACACGCCCTGAATCAGAGTACCGCCGCAAGGACGCACCATGTCGTACACCCGGATCAGCCGCCTTCTTGAGATACTCACCCATGTGCAGGCCCGCAAAGGGCTGAAGGCGGACGCACTCGCCGAATTGTGCGGCGTGGACAAGCGAACGATCTTTCGCGACCTGAAGGCGCTCGGGGATGCCGGGGTTCCCATCGTGCACCACAAGGTAACGGACGGGTACACGGTGGACGGTGATTTCTTTCTCCCTCCGGTCCACCTGACCATGCAGGAAGCCCTCGCCCTCGCCGTGCTGTGCGAGGACCTCGCCGAGAGCGGCCGGATCCCCTGTCTGAAGGCCGCGATCCGCGCGCTGACGAAGGTTCGCTCCCAGTTGCCGCGTGAGATCCGAGAGGATCTGGATCGGCTGTCACGCCACATCGCGATCCGCACCAGCAACGCCGAGGGCGACGAGATAGCCATTGATGTCTTCGAGCAGGTGCAGCATTCGATCGCCAGCGGAACGGCCATCCGGTGCCGGTACGAGTCCGCCAGCGATCCCGACGGACGCGAAGAGTTCGTATTCGATCCGTACGCCCTGTTCTTCAGCGTCCGAGCGTGGTACGCGATCGGTTTCCACCACGGGCGCGGTGAGCTGCGGAACCTCAAGCTCGCGCGGTTTGTCAGCATTGAGCAAACAAGCACCAGCTTTGAAGTCCCTGATGATTTCAGCGTGGATGATCATCTCGGGAACGCGTGGAGGATGATCAGAGGGGATTCGTCGCACGAGGTCGAGATCGAGTTCGATTCGGAATTCGCCGACAACATCGCCGAGACGACTTGGCACCGAACGCAGAGCACCGAGTATCGCGACGACGGCAGCGTGGTCTTCCGCTGCACCGTGGATGGGCTTGATGAGATTGTGTGGTGGGTGATGTCGATGGGACCGATGTGCCGCGTCATCAAGCCGGCGGAGCTTGCCGAGCGGGTGAAGGAGCTCGCGCAGAAAACCGCCGCCCGTTACGGCGGCGGCTGATCAATGCTCCGAGCTTGGATTCATCACCACGGCGCGCCGAGGCGGCGGGGCCATGCATCCTGCGGCTGCTCCGCATCGGGGTCCGACGGGCGGATATGGCTGAATATGCCCTCGGCATCCTTGTCGTACGCGATCTCGCCGTCGATGATTGTGTACCGAACCAGCATCATGTAATCAAGGAGGGGACGATCGGTGATGATCAGATCCGCGTCCTTGCCGACCTCGATCGACCCGATCCGGTGGTCGACACCGAGCATCCGTGCGGGGTTGATGGTGAGAGTCCGCACGGCGTCGCGCTCGCTCAAGCCGCCCCGTGCGGCGTACGCCGCGGACATGTTGATGTTCAGCATGTCCCGTCCGCCGAGGCCACTGAGGCCGATGCCGGTGCCGGGACCGAAGTACGGTCCGGGGGGCAGAACGGCGACCTCGATCCCGTGACGGGTGAGGATCGCGGCGTTCTCGATGGTTGCGCCGTTGGGACGATTGCGTCGTTCGTCGGCGAGCGTTCTGTCGCGCGGGACCACAATAGCCGAGACCTTCGCTCGCGCCAGCCGCTCGGGCACAGTCCACCCCTCGGTGATGCCGCTGATCACGATCTCGAACCCGTACTGCTGAGCGAGTTCGGAAAGAGCGACGAGCGAAGCCGCGTCGTTGGCGAACGCCTGGGCCTTGGCCTGACCTCGGAGCAGTCGCAGCGCTGAGCGTGCCTCGCGGCTGAGTTCGCGTTCCTGGGGCTGCTCCGCTCCTTCTTCGCGTGTCGCGGGATTCTGGTACAGCTCTACTCGACGCAGGAAATCGCGTGCGTCTTCAAAGCCCTCGCGGATCTGCGCCCTCTGCCGGGGCTGTGAGGTGCTATAGCGAAGATCCTCGAACATGTTCGAGGCCACGATCATGCCCTCGACCGTGCCGTTCTTGATCTTCGCGACCGCCCCGCCGCTGACGAGGGTGGTCAGGCCCGCGGCACGAGCGAGCGTCCCGGAAAGTCCGAAGACATCTGTTGTGTCGGCGGGGTTGCCGCGTCCGATGATGTTCGAACTGTCCATGCCGATCAGGCCGGGGTAGACATGGTGTCCGGCAGCATCGATAACCTGCGCGCCCTCGGGGATCGTGATTCGATGCCCGACAGAGAAAATCTTTCCGTTCTTGCAGAGGATCGTCGCGTTGCTTATCTCTGGTCCGATGACCGGGTGAACTGTCGCACCCGTGATGGCCAGCCACTTGGGCTCGTCATCGACCTTCTCGGAGTCCTCGCCTTTGGCATCGGTCTGGGTCTGGGACTCTGCCGCGGCGGGTGCGTTTTCGCCCTGGCCTCTTCTACCCTCCGGCCGACGGCGGGGACGCGGGGGCGGGTCCTGCAGCGTCTGGTCATCCACGATCGGGACCGATGAGTCGGTTGAAACCGTATCGGTGTCCACCTGCTCCTGTTCAGGCGTGGATGCGTGCGTAAGACCGCACAGCCCGACCATCGCCACCAGAAGGGCCGCAGTACCAGCCAGGCGGGAGTATCGCGTTTGATTGATCGAGAAACGGTTCACTTGTCGTCCTCCCACACCATCTGGCCGTTGATCATGACCGCTTTGACTGACGAAGTCGGATCGAGCGGATCGCCGTTCAGGAAGATCAGGTCCGCGCGTTTGCCCTTCTCGATAGAACCGCTCTCCTCGTCCAGCCCCAGCAGTTTCGCCGGGTTGAGGGTCACCGATTGCAGGGCGCTTTCCCTGCTCCAGCCGGTGCGGATCAGGTCGGCCATCCGGGTCCGCATGATCTCGTATCCGCCTTCGGAATCGAACGGGGGGACTGTCGTGATGGTGCATCCCAGGGCTTCGAGTTCGGCGGGCAGGCTGTAGCGGATCGTCGTGAAGGGCAGGAAGGAGATGGACGGGCGGATGATCACATGGGCTTCCTGTTCGGCCATGCGTTGCACCACTTCCTTGAAGTCACCGCTCGTGGTGGTGAAACTGAAAGTGGCACCGAACAGTTCGGCCTTGTCGCCCAAGGCGTCCATCAGGTGGATGTAATCCGAGCCGCCGCTGAGTTCGAACACCGCGGGGATGGTGGCTTCTTCACGAAGCACATCCACGAAGAACCGGAGGTTCGCGGGAATGTCCGGGGGCTGGAACTCGGCCGGTTTGTTTTCCCCGGCGTTGCCGCCGCCATTTCCCCTGCCTCCGTCCTGCGCTGCCTGCTGGCCTTCGGAATTCTTCTTTTCTTCCTCGGCCTTCTTCTTGGCGGCTTCCTCGGCCTGTTTCTTGTCGAAATCCTCGCGTGCTTTCTTCGCCTTGGCGATCTCGGCCTCGGCCTGTCGGATCGCCGCTTGGAGTTGCCCCTTGTCCGAGCCCGGATTCGTCATCGAGATCGGAACATACGCCGATCGCTCGAGCAACTCAGGCCCGTTCGGACCTGCGAGACGGTAGACCGAAGCTCGACCGGGCATGTTGTTGCCGGTGGGGATGAACGCCGCGGTGACGAAGCCCTCGCTCAGGAGCGGCTCGAAATCCATGAGTGAGAGTTCGATCTCGTCCGCCGCGGCTTCGCCCGAGTTGTTGCCACTGCGCGCGAACCCTCGCAGCCCGTAGCGGGTCTGCGCGTTGATCATGCCGGGCATGACCACACGGTCTCTGGCGTCGATCACGGTGGCGGTCTTCGGAAACTCGAGGTTGGTTCCGATGAGGTCGATCTTGCCATCGATGATGACGATGTCGCCCCGGGGGATCTCGCGACCGGTGACCGTAATCACGGTTCCGGCGCGGACGACCACGATATCCTCGGCTGCGCTGGCAGCACGGGGTGCGCTCGCCATCCCGGCCACCACGCTGAGAATCAGGATGCTGTTTCGAACCGTCTTTGCTGTCATCGCGCTCTGCCTTGAGCCGGTCGGTCGACCGGTGAGTTGCGTGTGAGTCAGAACCGACGCCCGTCGCGCTCGGCGTCGAATTCGATTTTTCCATTGACGACGGCGCTGCGAACCCACGAGGTGGGATCCACCGGGTTGCCCGTCCAGATGCAGAAGTCCGCGTCCTTGCCGACTTCGATGGAACCGATGCGATCCTCGACCATCGCCGCTTCCGCACCGACGATGGTGAGGCCGCGCAGTGCCTTATAAGGATCCCAGCCGAGCCAGACCGCGAGTGCGGCCTGGTTCGACAGCTCCTCCTGAGGCACGACCGGCGCATCGGTGTTGATGCCGAGCCGGGTGACGCCGCCCAGATCCCAGCGGGCGACCTCGCCGAAAATCCGTCGGTCCATCCGATCGAAGTACAGGGAACGAGGGCCGACCATCGTGATCACATTCTCTTCACCGGCCTCGGCGACGAGCTGCGCGGTGCGGAACGCTCCGATGGTCGAGTGATCGAGGACCACGCGGATGCCGAGCTTCACCGCGAGCATATCGACCGTGGTCATCACCAGTTGGTACGCCTGCGTGTGAACCGTGGCGGGGAACTCTCTGGCGAAGAGCCCGCGGAAGCCGTCGAAGACGATGCTGTACTCGGGCTCCACATCCGTTTCGCCGTTCTCGAAGGCGAGCCACGCTTCGTGGTAGGCCTTCGCCGTCTCGAGCGTCTGCCGGGTATTGAAGTTCTGATACGAACGGCCGACACCGTACCAGTACCCTTCCGGGTTGCCGGCCTGCGCGATCTTGATCGAGGCAGGCGCTTTGAGCACGACCTCGTCGACCGACGAGCCGCCCATCTTCACCAGCGTGCCGAAGCCCGCCATGTTGTTGCCGGAGCCCGGGATCAGCATGGTGGTGGTCACGCCGCCGATCTGGGCGCGACGCACTTCATCGGTCTCGGGGGTGACGGTTTCGAGCGTACGCAGACCGGGATTGGTCAGGTACACACCGTCGTTGAGGTCGCGAAGCGAACCGGCCGTGTGGTTGTGAAGCTCGACCAGGCCCGGCACCAGCCAGTGGTCACGAGCATCGATCACCCGCGCTCCCTCTGGTTCCTTGAATCCTTTGGCCTTGCGGACCTCGGCGATCTTGCCGTCACGCACTACCACGACCGCGTTATTGATCACGCGATCGTCCGCGTCCATGGTGGTGACCTTACCGGCGTAGACGACGAGGAGGCTCTCCTCGACGCTCTCACGATTTCGCTCAACCGTGCGATCCGCACCGGCCTGCTCGATGATCGACTCGGCTTCCGGACGATCGGCAGCTTCGGCGAGAACGGAACTGGTACTCACTGCGCTCAACGCCACCGCGCTCACGAGCACTCGGCATTGGAAGAAAGGAAACGGGGTCTTCACTGCTGGACCTCCTCACCGTTGATCAGAACGCGCCGGACCGAAGTCGCGGCATCGAGCGGATAGCCATCGAAAATCACCAGGTCTCCGTCCATTCCCGGCCGGATCGAACCGATCCGATCGGCAAGCCCGAACATGCGGGCCGGACCCAAGGTCAACGCTTCCATCGCGGCTTCCGGCGACATGCCCTGCTGCACCGCATAGAGAGCGTTCAGACCGAGGTTGCGTGCACCGTCCTCGGCGTCGCTGTAGAAGCCGACCACGACCCCGGCGTTACTGAGAACAGTCGGCATGTGGAGTACTTCGTTCCCACGACGCACGCTCTCCGCCGCGGGAAGCAGGACCCCCACTTCGGACGAGGCGAGCTTTTCACTGCGCGTATCGGCGAACTCGCCGCCGAGGATCACCAGACGGAGCTTGTGCTTTTCAGTAACCGTGTCCACGACTCTGTCGATTTCGAAGGGGGTGCTGGCTCCGACGACCAATGGGGTCTCGCCAGCAAATACAGAGCGGTACGGTTCGAGCGCTTCGTCGATCGGCGGCGGCTTGGGGCGCCCGTCCTCGCCTGTCGCCCGCCTGCGGGTCACCCGGAACTGCACCTCTTCGGTGCTCGTGCGCTCGCCGGAGAATGTGGCCGTGATCGGCCCGAGGGTGATCGTTCCTTCCATGGTCCCATCGCCGAGCGTTCCGGTGAAGGTCGGCGTGCCGAACCCGCCGGTGTCGATCTCGACGCGGCCTGTGACGGTATTGCCGTCCACGGTGCCGACGATGCGGTGCTCGACCGCCGCGGCTTCCGGTGAAGTTGCCCGCCCCTCAAAATCATTTCCGTTGAGCTTGAGAGCGATTTCACCTTCGATCGGTTCGGGAAGCACTTCAGATTCAGCCCGCATCGACCATGTACCCGTGATGGGATCGGTCTCCTGCTGCTGGGCCTGCTGATCCTGAACGACCTGCGGCTGAGCTGGCTTCTTGACCCGGCCCTCGGCCTGGGCCTTTTCCCAATCATCGAGATCCTTCTCGTACTTCTTCCACCGCTCGTCGTACTGCTTGGCAGGGCCAAGACGCTGCTCGATCTGACGCTCGATCGTTGTGGGGTCTGAACCCCGGACATCGAGCATGACCGCGGCGGACGACCGGACAACGCGATCCTCGCGACCCTCGCCCCAGGTCTTGATGGCCGACATGCGTGAACCGGTGCGACCGATGCTGTACGGCCCGACCATCATGGAGGTTACGCCCGCCTGCGCCACACGCGATTCCGGAGCTCCGGGCACACCGACAAGATCCGTAAGATCGATGTTCGTGCCGGTCGCTCCGCGATCGCCGCCAAGTCCCAGATGACCGAATCCGTCGACAAATCCCGGAGTGACAAAGCCCTCTGGGCCCGCATCGATCAGCAGAGTTCCCTTCGGACGAGCGACGCGGCTGCCGACTTCCGTGATCACCCCATCGGTGATGAGCACTTCGCCATCGCGGACCGTCTCACCAGGCGCGATCCAAATCGTTCCCGCGCGGACAACGACCGATCCACCATCCGTTGCGCGGAATGCGAGGCGGCCGTTCATGTAGACACGCTGCACCGACGCCGTGGCCGCGAGCGGATCGTCCGAGTACACCACGAAGTCGGCGAGCAGGCCCGGCGCGAGACTTCCGATTCGATCGGAAACACCGAGGATTCGCGCGGGGTTCGAGGTGAGCGCCCGGAGCACGAAGCCGCGATCGAGACCGCTGCGAAGCGAAGTCGCCGCGGCGAGTCTCAGATCGGTGATCGGCCCCCGCGCGAGAGCAAACGCGACGGAATCCGGTGGGAGTGTCGCCAGTCGCGAAAGGTCAAGGTCGGTCTGTCGTTCGCTCTGACCGAGTTCCGGCGCAGAGGATTGCAGGGGCATGCTGAGTCCGTACACCAGCGGCGTGCTGCTGGCGGCGATCATCGACGACACCGTATCCAGATCGAACGAACCAACCAGGTAGCCGCGACGCTCCGCACGATCCAGCAAACCTATCGCATCACTCGCATCGATGTGGTCGCTGACCTGCACACGCATCGGCAATCCCGCGTTCCACAATCGGCGAAGGGCCAGCAGGTGCGTCGAGGCCGAACTCTCCTCGGACAGATCGAGCGCGTCTCGCAGCGCGGGCCACTGCTCCATCCGCGAGGAGGGCCTTTGCGGCTGGGCTGGGATGATCAGGTTGTCCGCGGAGGGCTTCTTCAGAGGGTCGAGCGCGTCAGGAGGGTTCCTTGCCGCGGGAGAGAGGTTGACCGTGACATCGGACGCCGCGTCGAGGATGCGATCGTTCCAGTGTCCCGAGACCCGAACCACCGCTCCGGCCCCGCTGACAAAGCGGTGCGTGCCGGGGTTCAGGTGCACGGCTGTGATTCCGGCTTCCAGCAGCGCCCGGTAATCGCGGAAGCGGTCGAACGCATCGGCGGCGTGGTACAGACCGCTGATCGACTCGTCCCCGGCGTGGTTCCCGGCCAGCCCGCTGTCGGCGAGCACCATGCCGGGCATCACCGTCGCCCCTCGCACATCGACCACCGGCAGGTCACTCGGGATCGGCGTGGAAGCGTCTCCGATGGCCTCGATGACGCCATCACGGACAACGAGCACACCGGCCTCGATCACCTCGGGCTGTCCGTCGACCATCGGCAGGAGCCGTGCATTACGGATAACCAGAGACCCGCCCGCGTAGGCGGGTATCGCTCCGAATACGATGGCCAGGAGCGCGCCGATTGCGGCAATGAAGCGCAGAGTTGCGCGGTGCATCAGCGGCCCTCCTCGTTGGCAGAACCGCCATCCGTGCCGTCGCCGCTATCAGCGGCATCGGACTCCCCAGCATCGCCAGAGTCGTCCGTCGGCTCCGCGCTATCCGACTCCTCGCCATTGTCCGCATCGTCTTCGGCGGTCTTGCCCATCCTCAGCAGTTGCTTGAGGCGCGTGTCCTTCTCGCGGTCATACGCGAGGATGCCATCGATGTACGACTTCTCAACCCACGAATTGAAGTCCAGCGGATCGCCGGACAGAATCACAAGATTCGCGGTCTTGCCGACCTCGATCGATCCGAGCTGATCATCGACACCGAGCATCTTGGCCGGGTTGATCGTGATCGCTTCGAGCGCCGCCTGACGCGGCACGCCGTTCCGCACGCACTGGGCAGCGCTGTAGGTCGGATACCGCTCGGCGAACGCTCCCGACTCGTTGGGGAGCAGCGCGAACATGACACCGGCATCGTAGAACTGCTTGGGCACGAAGGTTTCCGTCAAGCGACCGGTCAGCGGGTCGCGCTCGCGATGCGTCAACCCAGGGCCGATGACCACCGGCAGCTCCGTCGCCGCGATCTGCGCCGCCGCCTTGTGCGCGTCTCCACCGAGGATCAGCACCGTGTTCGAAAGGACATCCTGCGACCCCATGACCTCGATCGCCGGAGCGACATCCATCGCGGCGTTCGTATACACCCACGGCGAGAGCTCGCCCCGACGCATCCGCACCAGATTGAACACGCCATCGTTGTAATCCTCGTCACGGATCAGTTCCTTGCCGAGGTCACGGGCTTCGGACGGGGAGACATTCACATCCTCGCCCTTGCGTTCCTGCTCTTCTTCATAACGACGCTCGGCGAGAGAATCGATCGCGCTGTCGAGGTCGTAGAAGGCCTCACGCAGCGTCGCCATCTGGGCCATTCGATCAAAGCCGCCGCGCGGCGAAGTCGCGATCACGATCGCCAGGTCGCCGCGGATCGACATCTCGTCCATGCTCAGGCCGATGGGACGAACCAGCCGGCTCACACCGCCGATCACCGTGTTGCTCCCTTGGACCACATGCACCGCCGTGATACCGCTCCGCAGCGCCTGCTCGAAGAACAGCGATGAGGGATCCGTCGCGTCGTACACATCCAGGTACGGGGTGACCGGAAGACTCTCATTGGCACGGTCGAGGCCGTCAGAACTCGCGGCATGAATGAATCCGGGCATGATCACCATGCCCTCAAGATCCATCTCCATCGCGTCGAACGGGATCTCAACCTCGTCGGTCGCCCCCACCGCCGTGATCTTGCCGCGCTCGATCACGATCGTGCCGACCTCGATCTCATCGCCCACGATCGGGATGATCCGCGCTCCGCTCAGCGCGATCTTCGAGGGCGGCATCTGCGCCATCGCCGAAGCGGCCAGAGCACATCCCGCGATCGCGGCAACCAGTGAGGACTTCATCTTCATAATTCGTCTCTCTCGATACTCCCGCGAAGCACGCGGACTACGGATGTTCAGAATCTTTCGAATTTATCGAACTCAATCAGTCTTCCAACGCATCGACGGCCACCCGGCCGCCCACGACAACCAGCACCGGCGCGGAAGTTGCCTCGAACGGCTTGCCGCTCCAGAGCACCACATCGCCGCGTTTGCCCACTTCAATCGTGCCCATCTCATCGGACAGGCCCATGATCCTCGCCGGGTTCACCGTCACGGCGCGGAGCGCGTCCTCAAAGGTGACACCCGCCTTGATGGCCATCATCGCCTGAGCCGCGAGGCCCTGTTCGTCACGCATGTCCTGCGCGGTCAACGCCGGCTGGAACCCGCGCTCGAACAGCTCACGGATCGTGCCGAGCTTGGCCCGGTTGTCGTCGCCCGAGAAGCGTCGAAGCCCGACGCTCGTATCGCTGATCGGTCCGAACACGATCTCCGGACGCACCCGCTCGAGCACATCCCAGCAGTCGTACGCCGCCGTCGCTTCGACCAGCGTGAACGACAGACCAAACTCATCGGACAGACGAACCGCCGCTTCGATATCGTTCCGATCCCGAGCAAGGATCCGAAGCGGGACCTCACCCTCCATCAAATCCTGCAGAACCGGGAACGCCTCGGCCGGCGGCTGGTCCGAACCGGTCACCTCGCGTCCGGCCATCCAGTCCTGCGTGTCCGCGAACGCCTTGCGGAATACCCAGCTCACGCCCATCCGGGTCGTGGGCCGACGCGTGCGGCTGGTCACGAACTGTCCGAACGGGCGAGAGTTGCGGAGCCCAACCGCGTACGGATCCGTACCGATCACCGCCTGCACATCCGCGCTGTCGTTCAGCACGCGCTCCCGGATCGAACCGAAAGTCGTCACGATCGCGCCCTGCGGCCCGATGACCGCCGAGGTATCCGGGGCCACGAACACCGTCGTCACACCGCCGCGGGCCAACCACGCGTAATCCGGAGAACGCAGGTTCGCGACATCCAGCACGCTCGTGTGAGGCACAACCTCGGAAGAAGACTCCGTCGAAGTCACAGCGGGCTGCACGCCCGAAGTCAGGATCGCCGCGATGTTGTGCGACGGCCAGCCGCAGCACGGGCACCCGAGATCCTCTTCGATGTCCTGATCCGTGCCGGTGGTGAACTCCCCGTGCAGATGGCTCAACGGACAGACCGCAAAGCCCGCGCAGGTCACGCACGCCGCACCGTCGTTGTGGAACGGCAACTGCCTCAGAAACAACGAGCTGAGATCACCAGCGGGCCGTGCTTCCTCGGGCAGGAAGATGTCCTGTCGCTCAAGGCGCGCGTTCGCGTCGATCAACCCCGCGGTCAGGTGACCTTCCGCCAGCTCAAAGGTTGTCGCTCCGGTTGGAATCGGAATGCCGGGTCCGACCGCGATGATCCGCCCGTCTTCAATGATCACAACCCCCTCGGTGACGGCCTCGCCCGCGCCGGTATGCAGAGTGCCCGCCTTGATCGCGACCACATCCGCGCATGCCAGACCGGCGATCATCAACATCGCCGCCGCTCCGAAAGAAAGCCGAGCCGCACTCTTCGTGTGCCTGCACATCACCGGACCTCCGATCCACTCATGGTGGATGAAAAATCAAACTCTTCGTTCTCGGGCTCAGCAGCGCCGGGCTTCACCAGCCAGTCGCCTCCGATCATGACCCATTCGACCCTCGCGTCCATGCGCAGAGGATCAGCAGTGAACACCACAAGATCCGCTCGTCGCCCACGCTCGATCGCGCCGACCGTGTCCGCCACCCCCGCGTACTCCGCCGCCGCGGCGGTCATCCCGCGCCGGGCATCCTCAGGGCTCAACCCGTACCGAACAGCCAGCGAAGCCGTCATACGAAGCGACATACCGGGGTTGTTCCCGTCCCCACCGATGAGCGCAACCGGCGATCCGGCCCCAGCCACCTCCCCCGCGCCCGCGATGACCCACGACGGAGTCGCGATCGAGTACGGACCCATCGCGACCGGAGTCGGCGTGCTTTCGAGCGCTTCGCTCAGGAGACGGGCCTCTTCGTTGTGAACGATCTTGACTTCGACGCCGTACCGATCAAAGACCCGGAACGCCGCGTCCACATCGTCAATCGCCGGACAGAACGCGACCGCCTCCCGCTCTCCTTCGAGCACCTCAGCGAGACGGGCGTACGAACTGTCTTCTCCCTTTTCGGCCCGCGAAAGCGCGTTGCGAAGGATCACCAGAGCGCCCGAGCGGGAAGTCGGCCCCAGATTGAGGTCGTACACCGGTGGCCCGAACGAGAACACCATCGCACCGTCGTCATCGATGAACCACTCACCATCCGGAGCGTGCGTGGTGATGAAGGCCGAGGTGCCGCAGACGATGTTGACCGGGGCCGGGACGATCATCGCGCCGGTGACCCCGCTCCTGGCCGCGGTCTTCAAGGCAGGATCAAGCGGATCGAAGCTGTCCGCCACCCGAAGATCCGGGAGCACCGAATCAGACCGAGCTACGGCGTTCGAGACACCGAGCGAAGAACCGAGCGAGATCAGACCGGGGCTCAGAACGCCCTCGACCCGGATCACATCGGGATCATCCGCATAGTCCGCCGCCTCACCCACCACCGCGATCTTGCCGCCCTCGACGACGACCGCGCGATCGGTGACGAGCGAGCCGTCCCAGGCGATCATCTGTTCGGGAAGCAGCACCACGCGGTCCGCGGAGGCCAAAGCCCCCCCGCTCAGCGAGGCCAACAGTGCCAAAGCCGTTACGGCGGTCCGTTTCATCGGCCTCTCCTGTTCTGGTTCGGGCGCTCCCGCGCTGAAGGATCCATGTAAATCATGCCGCCTCCCACATACACGCGTTCAACCCTTGACCCCGGATCCATCGGGTCACCCGACCACACCACGACATCGGCATGCCGGCCGGGTCGCAGCGAACCGATCTCTTCATACACTCCAAGAAGCTCCGCGATACCCGCCGTCGCCAGACGCATCGCGTCCGTCGAGGCATCGGTCGACGCCGCCAGCTTCGCCTGATCCAGCACGAACCGACTGCCCCGCCCGTCATCCAGCCCAGCCGACAGCGCCACTTCCACGCCCGACTCGCGCAGCATCCGGTACGCGTCCGCATCCAACCGAGCGCGCGGACCGGTCTCTCCGCCGCCGCTGCTCAACGGAGCAAGAATCACGGAGACCCCGGCATCGGCAAGCCGCTCGGCGACCAGATGCGCCTCCGAAGCCCCCTCGATCGTCACGCGCAGCCCGAACTCCTCGGCGAGTTCGATCGCATTGAGGATGTCCGCGCTCCAGTGCGCTTCGATCCGAACCGGCAGTTCATTGTCGATCGCTCTGAGAAGCACATCCATCTCGCGGTTCTCCCGCGGAGCATTGGGCTTCTTGATCTCTTCCTTCTTCTCGCCGTTCTTCTTGTCCGCATCCTCGGCATCTGCCTTCTTCTTCCGCTCCTCGATCTTCTCGAGGTACGACTCAAGCTCGACCTCGTACGCCTCGAGCCCTTCGCGGTACGCCAGCGCATCGCGGAAGCTCTTGCGCACATCATCGAAGATGGCCACGCGTGCAGTCGGCCGGCCGTCAGAATTCAGATTGATGCTCAGATCCAGCTCGTCAACAAGAACGCTACCGCGCGCCCCACCGTCTCCGCCCTCAAGCCGGACCAGCGCAGACAGACCACGAATCCCCGCCGACTGGCCGGGCAGAATCCGTAGGGCGGTCACCCCGTGCCGCGCAGCGTCACGAAGCTCAAAGGTTGAAAATGGATCGAACGCGTCAACCGCCCGGCGCGTTGCACTGGATCCGGCCGATCCGCCGAGATTCATCCCGAGTTGACTTGCCCCGTCGATCAGGCCCGGCGTCACGAACTTCCCCGACACATCGACCGCCTGCGTAAACCGCGGCACCTCGATCCCGGGGCCGATCCGAGAAATCTTGCCCTCGGAAATCAGGATCGTCACATTCTCCAGCACACCGCCGTCCGTCGTGCGCACGCTCGCTCCGGTCAGAGCAACCGAACGGCTCTGGGCCGCCGCGTCGGGAGTGAGTCCGAGAACACCCACAACGGCAATCAGCATCGCCACCAGCGAGCCCGTGGCCCGCAGGGTTGCGATGCTCGACACAAACATTCCTGGCATGGGTACAGCAGCTCCTCTCCGATCCTGCAACCGGACCGTTCCCGCCCACCTTACCAGACTCCTACGCCCCCACCACAACCCGGTTGCGGAAAATTCCTCATTCGATCGCAGCCCGGTCACCGATCACGCTCCCAGATTTGGGCCATCCGCCATGCCCATGATGCAATCCGGTCCGGCTCTCTGTCGTTCGGGTATCCACCCGTACCTGACACCCCTCAGGAGATCGCCCGTGCATCACCTCGTCCTTGCCGCGCTCCTCGCCTTCCAATCGCCGACCACCAATCTCGCTCCGATGTCTCGGCCCGACCAGACCGCACCTGTTCCGTACACGCAGGATTTGACCGCCGGCCCCTTCGAGGTCACGACCTCCCGTGAAATCCGATTCGAGCGTGATGGACGAGACCTCCAGTGCGGCAACGCCCCCAACGCCGGTGCCGCCCGCATCGAAGCCCTGACCACCCACGCCACCCTCGCGTTCCTCGACCTCTATATCAAAGACCTCCAACCCGCCCGCGCCTGGCTCGAAAACACCGCCCCCGACAAGTTCGAGGGTGTCCACGCCGAATGCCTCTCCAAGTAGCGCATTCCGCTCCCGCAGATCCCCCATCTCCACACCGCCCGGAATCGGTCTGTCCGACCCGGGTTTTCTTATCGCGTGGCAGACCGTTTGCCGCAATAGTGAAGCAGACCCGCCCCCGAGCGGCACACCTCGTGAGGAGACTTCCCGATGCATTCGCTGTTCCGTACCGCCCTCGCCATCACCTGCGCCAGCGGCAGCTCCGCGCTCGCCGTATCGCCCGAATCCAACTCCGATGCCGCCGACATCGCCGCACTGCTCCAGCAGGAACGCCAGGCCGTCATCCAGCAACTCCTCTGCTATCCGCCCGACCTGACCCCCGAAGAGCGCCAGGCCATCCTCGACCGGTACAGCGCACTCCCGCCGACCTTCTTCGGCGATCCCGACAACCTCCGCTTCTTCACCGACTCCACCGTCTGGACCGGCGACCTCTCGCAGGGCCCGTCCGGACGCGCTGCCCCCGCACGCTTCACCTACTCATTCCCCGCCGACGGCACCATCTGGGGTCTCAGCGCAGTCGATTCGATCGGCCCCTCCAACCTCGACGCCAAACTCCTCGCCGAGTTCGGACCCGGCAACCTCGACCTCGGCCGCGAATACATCCGCCAGGCCCTCGCCAGTTGGCGCAAGTTCTCCGGCAACACCTACATCGAAGTCGCCGACGACAACGCCCCCATGGACCAGCTCACCGCCCGCGTCCAATCCAGAGGCGATATCCGCATCGGCGGACGCGACTTCGGAACCGGCGGCTTCCTCGCATACAACGCCTTCCCCTCCGACGCCTTCGCCAGCATCGGCGGCGGCGACATGGTCCTCAACAATTCCTTCTGGAGCGCTGACAACTTCGCCAACCCCGCCAGCAACTACCGCTACCTCCGCAACACGGTGGCCCACGAGCACGGCCACGGACTTGGCTTCATCCACACCACGCCCTGCAACGAAACCAAACTCATGGAGCCATTCATCTCCGTGAACTTCGACGCCGTCTCTCCCGACGACCGCCGCAACGCCGGACGCAACTACGGCGACCGACTCGCCGGGAACCACACCCTCGAAGACGCCCACGACCTCGGCTCCCTCACCGACGGCGGCGGCCGCTCCGTCGCCTTCCTCCAACTCTCCACCAACGGCGCAAACGGCTTCAACAACACCGACCAGGACTGGTTCAGCTTCACGCTCGATTCCCAGCAGTCCGTCCGCATCACCGTCACGCCCACCGGCGGCAGCTACTCCAACGGCCAGCAGTTCTTCAGTTGCTTCGGATTCAACAGCACCGTCAACGCTCAGAACGCCGGCAACCTCAACCTCACCGTCTTCGATTCCAAAGGCCAGATCGCTTCCGCCGCCAGCGCCCCCGCCGGCTCTCCCGAGTCGCTCACCTTGACCCTCGAACCCGGCTCATACGCCTTCCGCGTCCAGGATGTCGGCCCCAACAACGCCAACAACCAGATCACCCAGCTCTACGACCTCCGCGTCGTCGCGCTCGACAGCCCCTCCGACCCCGACGGCATCCCCACCGAGCCCTACGCCAACGCCGGACTCAACTCCAAGCGCGTCAGCGCGAACACCAACGCCTGGTTCATCGGCGACATCAACTCCCAGGCCACCCAGACCGGCGCCACCATCACCTCGTACGACTGGGACCTCGACGGCGACGGCGTCTTCGACGCTCTCGACACCGCCAAGCCCGTCACCCAGTACGAGTCCAACGGCTCCTACGAAGTCACCCTTCGCGTCACCGACTCCAACGGCAAACAGGCCACCGACACTGTCCTCTGCGAAGTCTTCGGCGCCACCACCACCCTCGCCTACGAAGGCCCCGCCGAACTCGCTCAGGGCCAGTCGCTGCCCATCGTGCTCACCGGCACGAACCTGAAGAATGCCACCGCCGCCGACTTCTCCATCTCCGGCTCCGGCGTCATCCTCACCGGAACCCCCACCCCCAACGCCCGCGGCACAATCGTCACCGGCCTCTCCCTCGAAGCCGACTCCGCCGCCGATCTCGGCCCCCGCTCCATCACCATCGCCAACGCCGACGGCACCGCGGCCGCCATCGACGCCTTCACCATCGTCGAGGGCGTCGCCTCCTGCCCGCCCGATGTCGATGAGTCCGGCTCCGTTGACCTCGACGACCTCAACCTCGTCCTCACGAACTTCGGCCAGTCCACCTCCGTCGGCGACACCGACGGCAACGGCGTCGTCGACCTCGACGACCTCAACGCCGTCCTCACCGCCTTCGGAACCGACTGCCCCTGAGAGCCACTACCCCACAGCCGCCGCAGCCGCTGGTACACTGCCCCTCCCCCACGCCGGAGTGGCGGAACTGGCAGACGCGGTGGATTCAAAATCCACTGCCCGAAAGGGCTTGAGGGTTCGAGTCCCTCCTCCGGTACTCATCGCGGCCCGTCCTCACCGGCGGGCCGCCTGTCTCATCCAAACGCTCACCACGGCCCAAACAGAGAGGGAAATTCCCATGGCAGACCCGCAACCCGGACAGCAGCAAGTCCAGATCCGCATCGACGAGTCCAAGATGGTCAATGTCTACGCCAACACCATC
>CBFGVX010000007.1:0-63846 GCA_965652425.1 uncultured bacterium
CGCGAAACCTCCCGCATCACCTCTTGACAACGGCTTGCTCATAGATGCCACCCGACTGAGGGGCTCACTCGGCCGAGCGGCGGGGCATGGCGCTGGCGACGAGGCGGACGGTCTCGGGGGTGGCCGGGGTCCAGACGCCTTCGTTCACGGCGAGGGTGGGCTCGAAGATGATGTCCACGGTTCCCTTGACGAGCTTGGGGCCGATGTCGTAGCGGAGGGTGAACTCGGCGGAGCGGACCTCGGAGAGCATCATGAACTCCTGCTCGACGCTGGAGGCGACATCGATGAGGACGATCCAGAGCTCGCCGGGGCCATCGACATCCATGTCGTCGGGGAGCGCGGGCGGATCTTCGCTCGCGCCCCAGGTGCGCAGCAGGGGTGGCTGGCCGGGGTAGCGGAACTCGACGCGGGTGACCTCGGCGATGGAGCCGTCGTCGCCGAAGCGCGAGGCGAACTCGAAGTAGTCGGACTTGAGGGGGTTGGCCTCGGAGTCGAGGACATCGTTGGGGAAGGGTCCGAACTCCGAGCCGGTGCGGATCATGCCCAGCAGTCGGTTGACGGCGATGTGCGCGACGACATGGTTGGACGCGGAGTCGGTGGCGGTGTGGTAGACCTTGAACATGGCGTCGAAGGCGACGAGCGTGGCGGTCATGATGGAGGCGCTGATCGACATCGCGATGAGCATCTCGATCATGCTGAAAGCGCGTCGGGCCTGCGTTCGGATTCGGCGTCGTGTGCGGATCATGGCGTGATGGCCTCAGTTGGAGGGCAGCTCGTAGCGGCCTTCTTCGTAGGTTGAGCGGTGGGGCTTGACGCGGATCGGCGTGGCGAGGCCGTCGGGAAGGACGATGTCGGGGTTGTAGTTGATGATCACGCGTCCGAAGCCGTTGAAGGGGATGGCGCGCTTGATGAAGTCGCCGGGGACCCAGTCGGCGTCGGTATCGACGATGCCGTCGAACCATTCGTCGGGGTAGTCCTCGGGTCCCAGACCGTCGGCGAGTGCGCTGTCGACGGAGATGAGGTTGCCGGTGTCGGGGTCGCGAGCGGAGTCCCAGCCGATGTCGAGGACGCCGTCGCCGTCGAGGTCGGTGATGGAACTGAGGTTGATGCCCTCGGGGTCGCCGTCTTCGGGGCTGAAGTATCCGAGGGTGATGTTGAAGTCGGCGGGGTTGCCGATGGGCTCGCCGTAGAGAGACATGGGCGCTTCGCCGAAGACGGGCTCGAAGTCGGCGAGGAGGACGCCGTCGATGCGTGCGTTGCCGCGGATGTCGATGACGCCGGCGATGATGGCGCCGCGCAGCTGGACATCCTGATCGGGGCTGGCGTTGTTGAGGCCGATGTCGACGGACCAGTTGGGGAGCATGAGGGAGCTGCGCCGGATCTGCTCGAGTTCGCTCTCGGAGGGGTTGTAGTCGGGGTCGTTGGGGTAGGTGGGGTGCTCGCTGGCGAAGCGGGTGGAGCCGGTGAAGGTGATCTTGTTGCGGCGGTTCTGGAAGACGGTGGCGCGGTTGCCGACGATGGAGCCGACGAACAGGCAGTCGTGGAAGCGGAGGTTGTTGGAGAGCAGCTTGGTGTCGGTGTACTGCGTGCCCTCGACGATGAGCGGGTCGGGCAGGTCGTCGTAGCCGATGGCGCTGGGGTCGGTCCAGGATTTGTCGAGGGCGACTTCGCTGTCCTCGCCCTGGGGGTAGACCTGTTCGAGCGCGCCGGTGAAGCGGTTGCGCCTGAGCGTGCCGTAGAAGGGCCAGGAGGGGTGTGTGTTGTCGTCGTAGGTCTCGACGAAGGTGACGCCGATGAAGGTGCAGTTGATGAACAGGGCGTTGGTGCCGCGGGGGATGGTGACATTGCGGAAGGTGAGGCCGGTGTAGGTTGGGCGGCGGTACCAGTCAGCGGGGGAGGGGGCGGCGAAGGGCGTGGCCTCGATGGTGATGGGGGCGGTGTGTCCGGAGCCGAGCTGCTGCTCGACCTGGGTTTGGAGTACGGAGCCGGCGTCTTCGGCGATGCCGATGAGGCCCTGTGTCGCCGCGGCGAAGGAGTCGGGGGAGATGTTGGGGATGTCGATGTCGTCGGCGTTGAAGACGATGGGCAGGTCCTGATCGCCGGGGACGATGGCGCCGGAGACGAACTGCTGGTAGTTCTCCCAGGGGATGCCGAATTCGTTGGTGGAGTTTTCCCAGTCGGAGCGGTTGGCGCGGAAGTAGACGCTGCCTCGGACCTTGGCGTAGCGGTCGCGGTAGTCGAGCACGCCGTCGCGGTAGCCGAGGGTGATGTCGTCGTAGTCGATGTCGGCGCTGTTGATGAATCCGTCGTCGTTGTTGTCCTGGAAGGTGGAGAAGTTCCACGATCCGTTCTTGAACTCGCCGTTGGCGATGCCGTTGCCGTTGCGGTCGGGGTTGGCCGAATCGATCATGAGGCCCATGGAATCGTCGAGGGTGAACTCGGCGGAGAGCGTCTCGTTGGGTGTGCCGAGGCGCAGGGCGTCGGAGAGTGCGACTTTGCCGTCCTTGTTGGTGTCGAAGTGGTTGATGAAAATGTCGAAGTCGTCGACGACGCCGTCGCGTGTGACATCCATGAACGCGCCGTCGGCGAGTCCGTTGCCGGAGTAGTCGATGGCGTTGAGGTTGATGAGCGGGATGCGCTCGATGGCGTGGTTGATGCGGAGGCGGTTGTCGCCGTCGGCGTCGAAGTCGAGCAGGGCCTGCGCGAAGTCGTCGAGCTTATCGTCGAGGGTGGCGTCGAGGCCGTAGAAGTCGGACTTCATGAAGAGGGGCGGGCCGTCGAGGAGGCCGAGGGCCTGCGAGTTGTAGCGGATGCCGAGGGGTCCGTTGACCTGCACATTGCGCCCGATCATGAGGCGGGAGGGCGCGAGGACGGCGTGCTCGACGCGCTTGACGATCGAGAAGTGCTGGTAGGCGGTGCGGGTGACCCAGCGTTCGCGCGTGAAGTCCCAGTTGTATCCGGTGACGATGACGAGGACGCGCCCGCCGGGGTCCATGGCGGGGGGGAGGTAGGTGATCTGGACGGCGGTGGTGATGAGCCCGTCGCCGGAGCGTTCGAGGCCGATGGGCAGGCCGACGGCCCAGTCGGGGTTGGTGGGCGGCGCGGTGATGGGCGCGGGGACATTGTTTGCGTTGTTCCAACTGACGAGATTGTCGGCGTCGTCGGAATCGTGGTGCCACTGGACGGCTTCGCGGAGCGAGGTGGGGGTGCCGGGCTCGACGCGTCCGTAGGGTGCGGGCAGGGGCGGGGGCGGCGCATCGTAACCGGCGTAGTTGCCGGTCCAGAGCGCGTTGGCGTATTCGGGGGAGATCTCGCCGATGGGAACGATGAAGCGGGTGGCGGCTTCCATGAGGCGGGACTCGGCGAGCTGGAGGCCGGTGTCGACGGCGGACATGGACTTGGTGACGCGCGAGTGGGACACGGAGGATCGGAGGTTGCCCTGGGTGACGACGGCCATGGTGGTCGCCAGCGAGGCGAACATGACCAGGAACATCATGGCGAGGATGCCGACGACGCCCCTGCGGGATCCTGCTCTGCGCACGAAACGGCGGAGCGCGGAGCGCTTGGCGAGTTTCCGGGATCGAGGTGCGAGTGGCATGGGAGTGTCCTTGGGTGAGGGTTGGCTGCGCGGTCCCGTGGGGCGGGGATCAGCGCGGCGGAACGACCCAGGTGATCTGCGACATGGGCGGGGCGCGGTCGTCCCACACACCGTCGTAGACGACGGTGACGGTGACGCGGAGGGGGTACTGGTCGACGCGGCGGCCGCCGGCTCCGGAGACGGAGGTGCTGCGGGGGACGACGACGGAGTAGTCGTAGGGGTCGACCTTCTCGACGGTGACGAGTTGGGACCAGCCGCGCATGGAGACCTCGACGGATTCGCCGTCGATCTCGATGGTCTCGGTGGTTCCGTCGTAGGCGACTTCTGAGATGACCTCGCCGAAGGAGTTGATGGGCCCGGGGAAGCGGTGGGCCATGACGAAGCCCTCGGGGAAAGTCGTGGTGTTCCCGAAGACGAGTCCGTCGAGGTCGTCGATGTCGTTGATGTCGGAGATCTGCGGGTCGTCGTTCTCGATGCCCCAGCCCTGGAGGGTGTTGGGATCGGCGGGGTTGGTGAAGTAGAGGCCGCCGGCGAAGCGGTCGTGGTTGGGCAGAGCGCGGGTGAGTTCGCGGATTTCTGAGGCGAGGTAGGTTGCGGTGGCCGAGTGGGTGGACCACATGTTGGAGTAGAGGAAGTGCATCATCGACTGGAGGATGACGACGACGCCGAGGCCGATGATGAGGACGGCGAACATGGTCTCGATGAGTGTGAACGCCGCGGCGCGGGCACGGGCGCGGAGTGGCCTGCGTGCGCGCACCCTGATCGGCGTCGTGGCCGGGGGGCTGGATGCGGGGGTTGCGGGCGGCATGGAGTGTGTCCTCAGATGGAGCAGGGGTCGCGTGGTGAGCGGTTCTGCTTCTTTCATTGGACGATCTGGCTCATCTTGAAGATGGGCAGGATGATGGCCATCGCGATAAAGCCGACGATTGAACCCATTGCAACGATCATGAGGGGCTCGATCATTCCGGTAACCGCCTTGATGGCGTCTCGGAGCTGCTTGGCGTAGTAGTCCGAGATCTCGTCGAGGACCTCGCCGAGCTTACCGGACTCCTCGCCGGCGCCGATCATCTGGACGACGGCGTGGGGCATCATGGCGGACTGCTGGAGCTGGAAGGTGATCTTGCGGCCCTGCTTGACGCTGCTGTAGACGGCGCGCCACATGCGCTTGTAGAGGCGGTTGCCGGAGATGTCGCCGGTGATGGCGATGGTGTCGAGCATGGGGACGCCGGCGTTGATCAGCTCGCCCATGGTCTGGAGAGATCGGCTGATGTAGAGGGCGCGGAACATGCGCTTGAAGACGGGGACGGAGAGCTTGCATTTGTCGAACCACCAGGCGCCGGGGTCGGTCTTGAGCAGGGCGAAGAAGCCGATGACGACGGCGGCGACGGCGCCGAGGATGATCATGTACTGGTTGCGTACGAACTCGGAGAGGCCCATGAGGAAGGTGGTGGCCCAGGGGAGGGCGTCTTCCTTGCCCTCGAAGACCCCGGTGAACTTGGGCAGCACGAAGGTGAGCAGGAAGACGGTGACACCGACGGCCATGGTGGCGATGACGCCGGGGTAGATCATGGCGCCGACGACCATCTTGCGGGTCTCGATCTGCTGCGCGGTGTAGGCGGCGATCCGGTCGAGCATCTTGCCGAAGGAGCCGGACATTTCCGATGCCCGGACCATGTTGACATAGAGGGGGTTGAAGAGCTTGGGGTGGCGGGAGAGTGCTTCGGAGAACTGCTTGCCGGACTCGACATCGTATTTGAGGCCGAGGATGATCTGCTTGAAGCGGTAGTGGGTGGTCTGCTCGGCGATGCCGTCGAGTGCGGTGCGGATGCCGATGCCGGCTCGGACCATGACGGCGAGCTGGGTGGTGAAGTCGAGCACATGCTTCTGCGTGGGCTTGCCGGAGTTGAGTTCGCGTATGCGCTCCATGAGCGCGGTGCGGTTTTCGGAGGTGGGGACCGGCGAGATCGAGAGGACCTGGGCCCCCTGCCGGCGCAGACTGTCGGCGGCGGCGGCGACCGATTGGGCGTTGAGTACGCCGACGGTGGTCTGGCCGTTGCCGGATCGGACCTGGTAGCGGTAGGCGGGCATGGTGGTCGAGCTCCCTCGCTGATCGGAAAAGCAGAAAAACGGATCGTGCTACTGGACGGTCAAGGCGGGGGCGGTCATGCGGCGAGTTGCTGTTCGAGCTTGTCGGGGTAGGCCGCCTGCGCGATGGCGTCTTCCTTGCTGATCATGCCGTTGAAGTAGAGCTGGCTGATCGAGGAGTCGAGACTGGACATGCCCATCGAGCGGTTGGTTTCGATGACATTGGCGATCTCGAAGGTGCGGCCTTCGCGGATGAGGTTGCGCACGGCGGGGGTGCAGAGCAGGATCTCGACGGCGGGGGCCATGCCTCGCGTGTCGGTGCGGCGGAAGAGGGTCTGGGAGACGACGGCCTGCAGCGTGTTGGCGAGCATGGCGCGGATCTGGTTCTGCTGCGCTGCGGGGTACATGTCGATGATGCGCTCCACCGTCTGCGAGGCGTTGGTGGTGTGCAGGGTGGAGAGGACGAGGTGGCCGGTTTCGGCGGCGGTGATGGCGAGTGCGGTGGTTTCGAGGTCTCGCATTTCGCCGACGAGGATGATGTCGGGGTCCTGACGCAGCGCGTGCTTGAGGGCGGACGCGAAGGAGGGCATGTCCTGTCCGAGCTCGCGCTGCTCGATGAGGCAGCGGTTGGAGTGCAGGACATATTCGACGGGGTCTTCGAGGGTGATGATGTGCTTCTGGTAGCGCTCGTTCATGGCCTGGATCATGGCGGCGAGCGTGGTGGACTTACCCGAGCCGGTGTCGCCGGTGACGAGCACGAGGCCACGGGGGAGGTAGGTGAGGCGGGTGATGACCTCGGGGAGGTTGAGTCCGGCGAGGGGCGGGACCTTGGTCTTGATGGCACGCATGGCGATGCCGGGGACGCCCTTCTGGCGGTGTGCGTTGACGCGGTAGCGTCCGAGGTTGGGCACTTCGTACGAGAAGTCGGCGTCCTGGACCTGGCTGAAGGTTTTGAGCGAGTTTTCGGAGGCCATGTGCTTGACCATGGACTCGGCGACTTCGGCGGTGATGACCGGGAAGTCCATGGGGGTCATGACGGTCTGGCAGCGCATGACGGGGGGGTGGCCGGCGACGATGTGGATGTCGGAGGCGTCGGCTTCGGCTGCACGGCGGAGAATGTCGTCGATGGTCATGACGGGAACTCGCTCCGGCTGGCCTCGCGGGGTCGCCGCGGGCGGAGGTTTGGTGATCGGACCTGCGTGCGGAGAGCGATGTATGGCTCGCGAACCCGCCGCGCACGGTGGGGTCATCGGCATGGTGGGGATGGCAGATCAGTGCGTGGGCTCGCAGGCGCGCAGTTCGGCTCGATCCAGCCGGAAAAGGAGGACGGCGATCGTCGCGGGTGGGTCCGAAAATGTCGCGGGAGGGTGGCGTTCAGCGCAGGCCGAGGAGGGAGCGGACGCGGTGTGCGAGGGAGCGGCGGCGGCGCGGACGGTCGAAGAGTTCGGCGTCGATGCGCTCGAAACAGCTCGATGCGGGTGGGCCGGGGTGTTCTTCTCGGAGCCGATCGAGGGCGGCTCGGAGGGCGAGGCGGTTGTGCTCGGAGAGATCGGTGCGGCCCCGCCAGGTGGCGTCGTCGCCGATGTGGAAGGTCAGGTGCTGGTCCTTGTGCTCGGTCAGGCGGTAGCCGGAGAGGGCGTCGAGGTTGGCGAGCATGGCGAGGCCGATGTAGGGCGCGCCGATGCAGATGCCGTCGAGGTGGAGGCCGTCGAGCCAGCGGCGGGGGAAGACGAAGCAGTCCCACCCGCCGTGGCGTTCGCCGGGCTCGGCGAGCATGGCGTCGAGCTGGTCGGGGGATGTGTAGTGGCCGGGGATGGTGCGCCGGTTGATGACATGGGCGGGGCGGGATGGCCTGACGAGTTGTGAGACCTGCTCGTAGAAGTGGGGCTGGAGGGAGATGTCGAGGTTGGTGTAGACGACAAGGTCGTCGTCGGTGGGTGGTGGTGCGGCGTGGCTGCCAAGGCGGAGGAGGTCGCCGATGAGGGGGAAGCGCTTGGTGGTCGGGAAGCAAGCGATGTCGATGACCGAGCGTTCGAGCGCCGGGGCGGCGATGAGCGGTGGTGTGATGAGGTCGAGGTCTTCGGGGAAGGCGACGCCGACGGGGGTGACTTCGATGCCGCGGGAGGCGGCGTGCGCGTGGGCGCGGCGGATGGATTCGAGGGTGACGGCCTGGGCGATGGCGTGCTCGGAGCCATCGGGGGCGTGGAACGGGTTGATGATGTGGACGATCCGCATGGGCTTCAGCGGGTTCCGAAGCCGAGACGGGCAGCGCGGCGGATGAGGTCGGGGCGGGAGCGGAGGACATAGACATCGTTGATGCCGATGGCGGTGACGCGCTGGTACCCGGCGGATTCGATGATCGGACGGACGGGGCTGGAATCGGGGTCGGCCTTGTCCTCGACGATCAGGACGGATGGGGCGAATCGGGCGAGGTCGAAGCCCTGGAAAAGGCCGACCTCGCCGCCCTCGACATCGATCACGGCGAAGTCGTAGGGGTGCTCGGGGTCGGGGGCGCTCGCGAGGACCTCGGTCATGGTGGTGTAGGGGACTTCGACGGGCTGGACCTTGGCAGACTTGGCGGCGAGGTCCTGTTCGTGCTGGGAATTCGTGCTGAGGTAGGACATGACGCCGGAGTGCGCATCGCCGATGACTTCGTTGAAGGTGACGGTGCCGGTGGAGCCGACGGGGCCGAGGGCGGCTTGGACGACATGGCTGGCGGGCCGGGCGGCTTTGCAGGCGCGGAAGTTGGCGGGGACGGGCTCGATGAGCACGCCTCGCCAGCCGAGGGCTTCGAAGGGGAGGGTGACGGAGAGGTGTTGGCCGTCGTGTGCGCCTACTTCTATATAGCGGCCGGAGCGTTTGCCCTCGAAGAGCTCGTAGAGGAAGACATCCTCGTTTTCCTGGGCGGTAAAGCGAAATTTCGGGGTTTGGGGGCCGGGCTGGGCGGCGAGGGAGCGGTGTGCGGCCTCGGTTGCGACGGTCCTGCGGAGCTCGAGGGCGGCGGTTTCGAGGCGTTGGGTCTGGCGCTGGAGCTGTTTCTGGCGGTATCGTGCCAGTCTGATCTGGGAAATCAGTACACCTGTGGCGATCAGGAGAGCGATGAGCAGGGTGAACTGGAGTGCCTCGAGGGTGGTCTGCATAGGGGCGGATCGTACTTGAATGGGTCGGGAGGGGGAGTGGAGAGGTCCGTCGTGAGGTGGAGTGGGAGGAGAGCACGCGCAGGGATTGCGCGGTTGGGGGTTCTGGTTATCGGGGTGGGGTTGAAAACGGCGGAGATATGTGCGAAGGGCCGATAGAAGCGGTCGTTGTTGCGGAATGCGTCGGTTTCGGCGGGCGAATGTTTGACCCCCGGTCGTATTGCGGGCAACCTGCATTGAGGTCTGATAAGTTACGGGCGGACCTGGGATGTTCGGGTTGATCCTGAATCGTTGGCCGGGAATCCGGTTTGCGGAAGGATCGAGTCGGGCGTGCGAACCGGTGGTCGTTTCGGGCGTCGGTTGGTAGGTCCGTATATACGAGAACCTCGGGGTTCGGGATTTCGAACGGAAATCAGTTGTGCCGGTTTGCCGCCGGTGTGAGAAAGGATCAGGGAATGAGAGCTTTCAAGCGAATGGGGCTGGGTTTGCTGGCGGGAGTCACGCTGGCGAGCACGGTTCTTGGGGCGGGTGTGCAGATCACTCAGCCGCGGTTTGGCAACGATGAGTTTGCCGGTCCTCGGAGCGTGGTGACCTTTGCGGTGGACGCGGGTCTGGACGGTCTGAGTCTGACGGCCGGCCAGCCGCTGAGCGTGGAGGCGCGGTTGATCGGAGCGGACGGCACGCTGTTCGGTTCTGCGATCACGGTGACGATCCTCGGCGGTCCGGTGAACTACAACAACGCTGGCAACACGGGACTTCAGATCGACCTGAATGACCGTAACGGCGACGGCACTCCCGGCGACGCGGTGTTCACGGCCGGTCAGTGGTCGAGCATCGAAGCGGCCGGCGGGGGCGTGCGTCTGCGTGTGTTTACCCCCGGCGATGCCGGCGCGACGACGGAGTTTGATGCTGCGGATGAGACCCAGGACGAGGTGCTCAAGGCCGACAACTCCGGCCCCCGGATCACGAGCGCTCAGGTGAACGCGGATAACAGTCTGCTGCTGCTGACTTTCAGCGAGCGTCTGCGTGTGGCGGCCGATGGCGACACCGCCAACGACGACAACCAGACGATCACGGCTCAGGTCGGCGACAACGATTTTCAGGTGAACGCGACGAACTCGTTCAGCGCTGGCACGGCGACGGCTTCGGGTATCACGGGCGTGACGCTCGGGTCCGATTTCCGTTCGCTGACGCTGACGCTGGACAACAGCGACCTGCCCGGTGACTCAACGAATCTTCAGCTCGGTCGGTGGCTGCGTCCGAACACTCCAGATGCGAACCTCGATCTGAAGGACATCGTCGCGAACCTCGCGCTGTCCAACGCGATCGAGATCACGAGCGTGCCGGATCTGGCGGTGGTGAGCGCGGAGTTCACGGAGCGCGTGGCGGCCAACGGCGGTGTCGTTGGCGGTGCTCTGACGATCGAGTTCAACAACGAGATCGCGAGCGCCGGTCTGGCGAGCGCGTACACGCTGGATCTGGTCGACGATGTGGCGACGGACCTCGTGGTGGTCGCGGCGAACGCTTCGGGGAACACGGTGGTTCTGGACCTGGAGTCGACGGGCGGCGCGGTTGACGGCGTTGCCGCGGACGGGCTTCTGGAGGCGTCGGACGGCGATGCCTCGACGGGTCGGTTCCGGCTGTCGATCGATGACGGCGACGGTCCGGAGGACATTTTCAACCAGCAGTTGGACGGTGATGTGGAGAACGAGCCGGTGGGTGACGGGATCGAACCGTCGCTGGAGTTCGTTTCGTTCCACGATCTGAACGGCGACGGCGAGGTTGACGCGGTGGCGCTGGTGTTTGACGAGCCGATGGGCTCGACGACCAGCACCACTGGTCTGACGGCGACGCCGAAGGACGCGACGCTGGTGAACCCGTTCTCGCTGATCACCGATGACGGTTTTTCGGCGGACCTCGGCGGGTTCAACACGGCGACGATCAACAATCCCGCGAGCAACACGCTGACGATCACGACGAGCGTGGGCAGTGTTGACCTGGTGGTCGACGGCACTGCGCTGAGCGGTCGCGAGACGAACAACGCGGTGATCATGAACTTCAACCCCCGCCAGTTCGACTGGGACAACGACGGCACGACCGCTGCCGGCGGCGACAGCGAGGAGGCGATCCCCGGCACGGGCGATGCGAACGCGGTGATCGCGGCGTACAACTCGGCCTCGGGTTCGCTGAGCGACGCCTCGGGCAACTCGGCCCCGACGGTGGCCCCGACGGACGCGAGCGTGGACCGGGCGAACCCGGTGCTGGCGTTTGCGGGCTTCTTTACCGGTGACAACCAGGACGAGCTGACCTCGAACCGCCAGCTGGTGGTGGAGCAGCGACCGAACGGTGACAGCAGCGATGTTGGCGACCGTGATCCGAACCGGGTGATCTTCGTCTTCTCGGAGCCGATCGAATCGACCGAGGGCGATACCTCGCTGAGTTCGGCGAACATCGAAGAGGAGCAGATCACATTCGGCGGGACACCGTTTGAGGACGGGGACCTGATCGACGCGCTGTCGACGGCGAACAGCTTCACGCTGCAGAGCGAGGATGTGCGTCTGTCCGATACCGTGTCGGTGCTCGCGGCGGCGACGATCGTGGACGGTGCGGGCAACCCCGCGACGACTTCCGCGGAGGAGCTGACCAACAAGCAGGCCCCGTTCATCGCGCTGACGGTTCAGGAAGGCAATGTCGTGGACAGCGCCTTCCTGCTGGATGAGGACGACGACGGCAACGCCGACCAGATCATCCTGCAGTTCAACCAGGCGGTGGTCGCCTCGCTTCTCGACGCTTCGGACTTCTCGATCAGCGTCGGATCGATCGACGGCATCAGCACGGACACCGGCGGTAACTCCAACGGTGTTCTGCTGGATGTGTCGGGCGTGACGATGGCTGCGACGCCGACGATCACCTACAACGGTGCGGACGCTGATGCAGCGGACCGTGCGATCCGCGGTGTGAGCACCGGGATGAATGTTTCGGCGGTCAACGGCCAGACCTTTGTGGCGCAGTCGATCGCGGCGTCAGAGCCCGATGTGGACGGCCCGGCGATCATGCTGATCAAGGGTCGCGTGCTGCTGGATACCGCGGGCGGGACTTCGATCCCGGCTCCGATCGGCACGAAGATCTACGCCGGCGTTGCGGTTCCAACGGTCAAGCGGGTCACGGCGACGCACAACAATCTGACCTTCTCGTACGAGCGGACCTCGGGCGACAGCTCGGTAGCGAGCCAGGCGTCGCTTGAGGCGCTGACCAATTGGCTGCTCGAGCTCAACAACTTCGTGTACATGCAGCGCGGTCCGAACAATGTCCGCGTGTTCAGCAACTCGCCTGAATCGACCGGCATGCCGGGCATCGAGTTCCTTGAGGACACGATCCAGCTTCAGTTCGTGACCTCGAACCTTGCGGCGATCCGGTTCACCGGCAACGGCGAGACCACGAGCGACCGCATCACGAACGGTCAGTTGGAGCTTGCCTGGGATGTCGCTCGTTCGGCGGATGGGACGACTGCGGCGATGTACAACTCCGGGTTTGACCTGGATGGCGCGCCGGTGTGGTCGACGGCGACGGTGACGAGCGCGGACGGGTCGTACGACCTTTATGTTTCGGCTCCTATCGCTTCGTTCACGGGTCGGAACCGTCTGAGCTCTCAGCTGAACCCGGTGATCATCATCGCGGAGCTTCCGAGTGGTGAGCGGTACCCGGTTTCGAGTCTGTTGAGTTCGATCGACGGGAACCCGATCCGGTTCCAGCCGCAGAACCGCACGGAGCAGAGCAACAACAACGCTTCGAACGCGGTTCAGTTCAACATCGATATCAGCAAGGCCGGTGCGGAGCGTATCTATCCGGGTTGGAACACGGTTCCGTTCGCGCGTCAGTCGGGTTGGGCATCGAGCTCGATCCGCCGTCCGACGCTGCCTTCGGGAGTCAGCACGGCGAATGTGGTGCTGGGTCAGAACCTGCTGGCCGCCGGTCCGCTCGATCAGTTCGTGTACTGGATCGAGGATGCGGACGGCGATTTGACTGGCGTTGATGGGGAGTGGACGGCCGACGACGATCGTGCGCACCCGCTGGACTCGATCCTGATTGATGCGGATCAGATCCGGAGCTTTGCGTTCACGATGACGAACTTCGGTGTGCAGTTCGGTCCGAACATCAACAACCTGGTGGGCGGGTACGCGTTCGGGTTCTTCAACGGCACGGACAACAACTACGGCGTGTTCCAGCTCGGTCGCGAGTTGAACTCGTCGAGCGTGTTCCCGACGGCCGGGTTCCCGAACAACTCCATCACGGACGGTTGGGTTCTGGCGACGGTATCGACCTCGTTCCCGAACGCGAACGGCTTCTTCCCGGCGAACAACCGGACCGACTTCATCCTGGTGTTCCAGAACACGGGGAACGGATTCAATGTCGGTTCACTTGATTCGACCAACAGCAACAACAACCCGAACGATCTGAACTCGATCGATCGGGACACGCCGGCGTTCATCCACTACCGCTGATCGCCAGCACGGTTCGATTGCACTTCGGCGGCGTCCACTCGTGGGCGCCGCTTTTTCGTGGTTTCGCGGGTGTTTCTGGTAGGATTGGTGTGCTGGGGAGGTGAAGGAATGGCTGACTTGAATCACCACAAAGCGAGATTCCGGGGATTGCGGTTCGCAGCGATTGCGATCGCGTTGATCCTGTCGCCTCAGGTGAGCGCGCAGTTTTCGCCCGCGGGGAGCACGGGGGCGAGAGAGCGCGTCGCCGGCACGCTTCGGCTGTCGAGTGATGCGCCGGTCCCGATCGACGGGGACCAGCTCGCTGCGTTCGTGAACGGGGAAGTGGTGTCCGAGGTGTTCCAGTTCGACGCGGAGAGCGCGGAGTCGCTGCAGTTTTCGTTCGTGGTGTACGGGGACGATCCGCAGACCGAAGAGGTCGAGGGGCCGGCGATCGGCGATGGCGTGGAGTTTCGGTATTACCGCGCGAGCACGAACACGGTGTACCGCCGGCTGGGGACGGTGAATCAGGGCGGCGAATCGTTCAACTACCAGTTCAACGGGATCCAGGTGCCGGACTTTGTGGACGGTTTTCCGTTCCCGATCGACCTGATTCCGACGGCGCCTCTTGACCTGCGGCTGACCGGCGATCCGGAGGACTCTGGCGGGTCGGTCGGTGGTGGGGGCGACGGTGACGGTGGGCCGGGGCCGCCGGATTACGATGTGAACGGTGATGGTGAGGTGACGATCCGGGATGCGGCGGAGATCCTGCGGCTGATGTCGGGCGCGACGATCCGCGTGGTGTCGGCGAGCCGGGCGGATGTGAACCGGGATGGCACGGTCAACCTTCGCGATGTGATCGCGGTGCTGCGGAACCGGTCGTGAGGGGTGCGGGTCGAGCGTGTCTGCGGGTAGGGTTCACGCTGCTGGAGACGCTGCTGGTTCTTGCGGTGATCGGTCTGGTGAGCATGCTGGTGCTCGTGGCGGTGGGGCGCGACGGGCCGGAGCGGCTGGAGCGGGGCGTGGTGAGGGAAGTGGAGCGTGCGCTGCTTGTGGCGCGGGTGGAAGCGATGCAGCGGGGCGAGGGGCGGGAGGTTCGCGTGGTTGCTGCTGATGGAGAGTTCGAGATCAGGAGCGGGGCCGGGGCGGTGCGAGTTCGGGGTGAGGGGCTGCGGGCGGTGGACGGGCGTGGGCTGCCGGTCGAGGAGATGCGGGTGCTTTTCGATGCGGACGGTCGGACCGGGTCGCGGCTGCTGCGGTTCTTGAGCGAGGGAGCGGATGGGCAGCGGGTGTTTGATTTGGGCCTGCTGGACGATTCGGCCACGACGGTGGGGGAATTGATGTCCGGGGAGAGGTCGGCAGTTTCGGGTGCGGCCGGGATCGGGGGTAGACTCTGGCTGATCCGGTTTGATCCGGTTTCCGGAGTGCCGGTCTTGGAAATGCGGGGTGGGCGATGATGTCAGGAGGGCGCGTGCGAGAGCTTGGATCGAATGGTGGCGCGAGGCGGTTCGGGCGGGCGTTCAGTCTGCTGGAGATGCTGGTGGTTCTGGCGATCATCGGGCTGCTGGTGGCACTGTTCGCGCCTCGGCTGACGGGTGCGTTTTCGGGTGGTCAGGTGAAGACCACGCGGGCTCAGTTGCAGCTTTTGACCACGGCGGTCGAGGAGTTCCGGATGACGATGAACCGGCTGCCGACGCAGGAGGAGGGGCTGCGGGTGCTGGTGGAGCGTCCGGCGAACAGCGAGGGATCGGGGTGGAGGAATTTTCTCGAGGTTCGGGAACTGCCCAAGGACGCGTGGGGCAACGACTTTGCGTATGTACGGGATCATCCGGACTTTGACTATGTGATTGTGTCCTACGGCTCGGACGGTCGTCCGGGCGGTGAGGGCGATGCGGCGGATCTCGATAATCGCTGAGGATGCTTCGTGGGGGAACGGCGGAGCCGGGAGCGCGATGGAAGACGGATCGTCGATAACTCTGAAGGGTGGCACGCCTCGGGTGGGACGCGGCGTGCTCGGCTTTGACGCATCGGCGATGCTGGAGGGGCTGGAGCGCGAGGGGTTGATCGCGGCGGCGGATCGCCGATTGGCTTCGGAAGTGGCGGCGCGTCAGGACACGACGGTGGTTCGGGCGTTGCTGGATCTGGGACTGATCGGGGAGGATCGGCTCGCTGAGGTGCTGGCGCTGGCGTGTGTGGTGCCGGTGTGGTCGCTGGATGAAGAGGCGAGCGGGGCCGAGGTTGCGCTGAGCGATCTGATCTCTCACGGATATCAGCGGGCGAATGGGCTGCTGGTGATCGCGGGTGAGGATGAGGATTCTCCGGTGGTGCTCGTGCTTTCGGATCCTGCGGCGAAGCACGCGGTGCGGTCGGTGATGTCGCGGCTGGGTGGGCGGCTCGGCGCGGTGCAGATCGGGACGCAGAAGCAGATCGAGACGGTGCTCGATCGCAGCAGCGCGCTGACAGATGAAGCGAGGTCCGAAGACGGGGCGATCGACGCGAGTTCCGAGGTTGCGCAGCTGCGGGACATGGCTTCGGAGGCGCCGGTGATCCGGTTCTTCAACCAGACGGTTGAGCGGGCGATGGATCTCGGGGCATCGGATATCCATCTGGAGCGCTTTGACCGGCGGGTCGATCTGCGGCTTCGTGTGGACGGGATGCTGGTGGATCAGCCGCCGCCTCCGGCGGAGCTGTATGAGGCGCTGCTGAGCCGGATCAAGATCATGGCGTCCCTGGACCTGGCCGAGCGGCGGCGGGCGCAGGACGGGCGGATCCGGATGCGGACGCGGGGGCGGAATGTGGACATGCGCGTGAGTCTGGTGCCGACGCTGTACGGGCAGGACGCGGCGATCCGCATTCAGGACCGGCAGAAGCTCGGCGAGGTGACGCTGGAGGAACTGGGGTTCAGCGAGGCGCAGGTCGATCGGGTGCTGCGCACGGCGATGCGTCCGAACGGGATGCTGCTGGTGACGGGTCCGACGGGGTCGGGCAAGACGACGACGCTGTACGCGGTGCTGCGCCGGCTGGTGACGCGCGAGCGGAAGGTGATGACCGTGGAGGACCCGGTCGAGTACGCGATGACCGGGGTGAACCAGATCCAGGTGAACCCGGCGATCAACCTGAGTTTCGGGAACACGCTGCGGCATGTGCTGCGTCACGATCCGGATGTGATCCTCGTCGGTGAGATCCGCGATACGGAAACGGCGCAGATGGCGTTTCAGGCGGCGCTGACGGGGCACATGGTGCTGAGCACGCTGCATACGAACGATGTGCCGTCTTCGTTTGTCCGGCTGGTGGACATGGGCGTGGAGCCGTACCTGGTGAACGCAGCGGTGGAGGGCGTGACGGCGCAGCGGCTGCTCCGCAAGCTCGATCCGAAGAAGGGCGGGTATCGCGGGCGCATCGCGGTGATGGAGTTCTCCGGGATGACCCCGGCGATCAAGAAGCGGCTGATCGAGGGGGCGGACGAGCGGGCGCTTCGCGAGTGCATGCTGGCGGACGGGTTCGTGCCGATGGAGGAATCGGCGCGGCTGCTGGTGGAGCGCGGGGTGACGGACGAGGCGGAGGTGGCGCGGGTGCTCGGTGAGCCGAGCGCGAACGAGGTGGACGGATGAGCACGCAGTTCGCGTATACCGCGGTGCCTTTGGATCGCAGCGGCGGCGCGCTGGTGCGGGGCGTGCGGGAGGCGGCGGACGAGCGTGGCCTGAAGGATGCTCTGCGGGAGCAGGGCCTGATCGCGGTGCGTGTGCGCCCGGTTCGGTTCGTGGACGCGATTCGGGCGGGGAGCGGGCGCCGGCGGATGCGGAGCGGCGACCGGTTGTGGTTCTTCGAGACGCTGGCGTTCATGATCGATTCGAGGATGCCGATTGAGACGGCGATGGTGGAGATGGCGGGGGCGGCGCCGAGGGAGCGGCTTGCGGAGGTCTGCCGCGAGGTTCGGGGGCGGCTGCGCCGGGGCGATGCGCTTTCGGTGGCGATCGCGGAACTGAGCGGTGGGTCGGGTCCGGGGGCCGGGCTGGCGGGCGAGCATCACATCGCGATCCTGCGGAGCGGGGAGCGTTCGGGCCAGCTCGGTCACGCGGCGGGGTTGGTGACGCGATCGCTGCGGAACGCGCAGCGGATGCGGTCGGTGGTGGTGGGGCGGCTGATCTACCCGGTGATCCTGATCGCGGCGACGATCGTCGTGCTGTGGGTGCTCGCGCGCTTCGTGGTTCCCCGGTTCGCGTTCACGCTTGAGACGCTGGGCGGGGAGTTGCCGTGGCAGACGGTCTTGACGCTGTGGCTCAGCGGGCTGCTGTTGTGGCTGGTTCCGATCGGGTTCGTTGTTGGGCTGGTGCTGGTCGCGGCTCGGGACACGATTGTGCCCCCTCGAAAGCGGCGCGCGTGGTCGGCGCGGGTGCTTCGGCTGCCGGTGGTGGGCTCGATGGTCTGGCATCATCAGGCGGGGATCGTGTGCGATGTCTTGGCCTCGATGCTCGAGGGTGGCGGGGATGTGCTGGAGGCGATGGAGCAGAGCAGCGATGTGATCCGGTCGCGGGAGATCCGAGGGCGGATGGACGAGGCCCGAACGAGGGTGCGGGAGGGTGCGGACCTGGGGGCGGCGCTGCGTGGGGAGGACGGCGACGGCGTATTGCCTCCGATGGTGGGGGCGGTGGTGGGGGTTGGCGTGCGGACCGGGGAACTGGCGTCGGCGCTGCGTCGGGCGGCGGAGATGTGCGTGGAGCGGCAGGAAAGGGTGACGCAGCGGCTTCTGACGCTGATGGAGCCGGCGATCGTGCTGGTTCTGGCTGCGTGCGTGGGGTGGGTGGTTTACAGTCTTGTGGTCGGTATGCTGGCGATGACGGATATCGCCTCGGGTTGAGGCGCCTGCCGCGGGGCGGCTGAAGGAGCAGCGGATGCGAAGCGGAACGCACTGGATGGCACGGAACGGGTCGGCGCATCGGTTGGTGTGCCTGAGCGGTCTGGTGGCCGGTCTGGCGGTCGTGGGCTGCGCGGGGACGGACAGCGGTGTGCAGAGCCCGCGGGGTCCCCTGGCGATGCGCCCGATCGAGCCGTACAACGCCGGCGACCGATTCGTGTCCGAGATGATGTCGGTGGGTCCGGACAACCGCCGATCGGGAGAGGGGCCGTTGCTGCTCAGCCGCGAATCGCTGGGCGTGAGCGGGATCGATGACCGGGTGAGCCGTGCGGATTCGCGCGTGATCCGGAGCAATCCGGGCGAGCTGATGCCGGTGAAGTACGCGGCGAACAAGGCCAACGCGCAGGATGTGCTCCGGGTGCTGATCGGCGAGTACCTCGGGCGGGATTTCGTGATTGATCCGACGATCAACGACGCGATCACGATGGACATCGATACGGAGATGACCGGCGGTGATGTGCTGGATCTGCTGGGCGTCTTGAGTCTGCTGCACGGTTGGGCGATCAACGACGAGGCGGGCGTGCTGGTGGTGCGGAAGACCGCGGACATGGCGCGCGAGTCGAGCACGCCGCTGCTGCGGGCCCGGTCGATGATGGATACGGATGGTGCGGCGATGCGGGTGCGTCGGCTGCGCTACATCGCGCCCGGCGATGTGAAAGAGTTGCTCGGGCCGATCCTGTCGAACGGCGCGGTGCAGGTTCCGGTGGGGCAGACGCTGGTGCTGATCGACACGGAGCGGCAGCTCAACCGGGCGAGCGATGTGCTGAGCGCGGTGGATGTGCCGGAGTTCGACGGCGTCGAGATCCTGACCTATCGGCTCGCGGACCGCAGCCCGAAAGAGGCGCAGACGCTGCTGGAGAGTCTGATGAACGGGGCGGGCATGTCCCGGCAGGGGAGGTCGCTCGCGGCGTTCATCCCGGTGGAGGGCAGCGATCGGCTGATCGTGATCCTCCGTGACCCCTCGCTCGCTCCGAAGCTGAACGCGCTGATCGAGCAGGTGGATTCGCCCCGGAATGAGGACACGCGGTACCGGTTCGCGTACCGGATTCAGCACTATCCCGGAACGGAGCTCGAGTCGCTGATCGGCAAGTTCTTCGAGTCGAGGATCGCCAGCGGCGGCGCGGAAGAGCTTCAGGTCGATTCGGGCAAGATGAAGCTGGTCTGGGATCCGACCGGGGATCTGCTGCTGGTGCAGGCGACGATGCGGGACTACCAGGATCTGCTGGAGGTGCTGCGCGTCGTGGATCGGCCTCGCCAGCAGGTGACGATCGAGGCGGTGATCGCTGAGGTGACGCTGAACGACACGCTGCGGTACGGCGTGGAGTACTTCCTCGAGGAGACGCTGGGCGATGTGGGCGAGCTTGAACTGGTAGGCAACCCCGGTCTGCTGGCGGAACCCACGGGCAGCGCATTCTTCGTGGGCAGCAGCGGGGTGGCGATCGTGCAGGCGCTGCAGTCGCAATCGACGGTGAACATCGTCAGCCAGCCGAAGATCACGGTGCTCAACGGGACCGAGGCGAAGTTCCAGGTCGGCGGTTCGGTGCCGGTGGTGCAGGCGGATGTGGACACGGACACGACTGTGGACGGGAACACGGGCATCCGTCGGAACATTGAGTACCGGGATACGGGCGTGATCCTTGAGGTGACGCCCCGGATCAACGAGAGCGGGATGGTCGAACTGTTGATCAAGCAGGAGATCACCGATGTCGGCGCGTCGAACGATCTTGGGCCGACCTTCACGACGCGCGTGCTCCAGACGAAGGCGATCGTGCCGCACGGCAAGACCATCGTGCTCGGCGGATTCATCGAGTCGCGGACGAACGACGAGAAGTCGAAGGTACCGCTGCTGGGCGATCTGCCGGTCGTGGGTGCGGCGTTCCAGAGCGTGAGCGAGGTTGAGGATCGCACGGAGATCATCCTGACGCTGACGCCCCGGGTGATGAGTGATCCGAACCAGTCTCCTCGCACGGTCGATTCCTTCCTTGAGGCGGCGTGGGCCGTGCGGTCGGCGCTGGTGAGCCGCCAGGATGAACTTCCGGCGGGGATGCTCCGCCGCAGCGGATCGGAAGGTGACGGCACAGGGCGCGAGATCTTCACGGCGGTGCCCCGCGTGTTCATCAACGGCGAGGACGAGCAGCCGGCTGCTCCCGATCGGGAACCCGAGCCCGGCCCCGCGGCGGATGAGGTCAAGCCGATCGAACTTCCGCCGATCCTGCGGCAGATGCTCGAATCCATCGAGGACGAGAAGCGCGAAGATCCGTCGTCGATGCGTCGGCTGGTTCCGGGCTGGCAGATCGGGCGGATCGCGACGGTGACGCTGTCTCGGTTGTTCGATGGCAGCGCCAGCCGGGAGGGCTGAGCGATGAAGCGAGCGCCGGGTTTCACGCTGCTGGAAGCGGTGCTCGCGCTGGTGATCCTGAGCGCTGCGACGATGGTCGCGCTCGGTATTCGGGCACAGTCGATGCTCGCGACGGCGAATCTGGTGCAGACGCAGCAGCTCGAGCGCGATGCGCAGGCGATCTTCGACATGGCGATCGCCGGGATGCTGGGCAGGTCCGAGCCGGGCACGGAGCCGGGTGTGTCGGTGTGGCGTGGGGAACTGGGCGTTGAGGATGTGCGGGAGTACACGGTGCGAAGAAGCCCGGAGGTGCTCGCGAACCCGGCGCGGGATATGTACGGCGAGGCGGTTGGGCGCGAGGTTGCGCTGTGGCGGTACGAGATCGAACTGGGCGGGCGAGAGGTGGTGTTCCTGTGGCACCGCTGATCGATGGAAGAGGCAGGTGCAGCGGCTTTACCCTGCTGGAAGTGCTGCTGGCGGTCGCGGTGATCGCGTCGGTGGCGATGCTCGGGAGCACGCTGTGGGTGCAGGCGTCGGAGTCTACTGCGATGGTTCAGAGCCGCGAGCGGGGGCTGCGGCTGCAGCGCGTGGGTTCGATGCTTCGGGACCAGTGGTCGGACCGGCGGTCGCTCGAACTGCCGGGCGAGAGCGGCCCGCAGCGAGCGATGTGCGGAGCCCGCTTCAGCGCGGACTCATTTGCGTTTTCGACCAGTCGGTCGATCCTCAACCCGGGATCGCCGCTTGTGGAGGCCGAGTATCTGGTGCGTGAGCGTCCAGACGGTCTGTTCGATCTGGTCTACGCCGAGCAGGGGATCGAGCGGTTTGCAGGGGCGTTCGACGGGGCTGATCCGAGGGACGCCGAGATCCGAGCATCGCGCCGGAGCGCGATTCTCCTGCTGGAGGGTTGCGAGGCGATCGTGCTGGAGCGGTTCGGCGCTCCGGCAGACAACGATGCGGACGATTCGGAAAGGAGCGATCAGGAAGAAGGCGGAGCGCCGGAACGGGCCTTGTGGATGGCCTTCGATCCGGACAGCGAGGGCGGTGCGGTCGAGAGCGATGCGCTGCGTGTGTCGGTTCGGTACCGGGGAGAGGAGGCGGCATGGGTGCTCGTCGCTCGGGCTTCGCGCTGATTCTCGTTCTGCTGGTGGTCGCGGCGATCTTTGCCATGACGATGCACAGCGCGGTCGTGATGCGCTCGGCGATCGTCGAAACCGCGGCGGTCGGGTCGCGCCAGAGCGATCTGCGGGTGGCACAGGGTGCCGCGAGCGTGGTGCTTCGCGGGCTGACCACGGCTGCGCCGATTGCGGCGGAGGGTGATGAGGCGGCTGATCGCTCGAACGATGCCGGGGACCGACCCGAGCCGGATGATCGGCTGGACCTGCCTCCGATCGTGCGCCAGATGCTCGCTGCGGCGGGGAAGGAGATCGAGGATCAGGCCGAGCGCGAGATGCAGCGCCGGAGGAACACCGGGGTTGATGGGGCGGGCACGAGTGAACGGGAGGTCGATGCGGGTGGGTCGGCGCTGCTCCGTCGTGTTGGCCTGCCGCGAGAGGGTGTCGAGGTTGAGATTGATGGGCGGCGGTGCGTGGTTGAATTGCGCGATGGCCTCAGCGGGCTGAACATCAACGAGGCCGATGAGGGTGTGATTCGTTCGTACCTGATGCTCAAAGGGATTGATCGAGGGCGAGCCGAGCGAATCACGGCTGAACTGCTGGACTGGCGTGACGAGGACAGTATGCCGCGGGGGCTGGGTCTGGAGCGGGATGGCTACCGCCGGATGGGGATGGTGCCTCGGGATGGGCGATTGCGATCGGTGGACGAGCTGCGGATGCTCCCCTCGATGGACGATCGTGTGTTCGCGCTGATCCGCGATGATCTGGTGGTGGCCGGTGACGGCAGCGTGCACCTTGGGAGCGCTTCCGAGGCGGTGCTTCGTTCGGCGGGCGGGTTGAGCGAAGCGCAGGCGGCCGGGCTGATCGCCCTGCGGCAGCGTGAAAGTCTGACACCAGAGAGGGTGGGCAGGATCGTGGATTTGCAGGGCGAGAACGCGAAACGGCTGCGCATCGAGCCGTCCGGAGTGGTTCGTGTGCGTGTGCTTGTGCATGGCGGCGGGCGGGATCCTTCGGTGTTCGATGGGACCGCCGTGGTGTCGCGTGGGGGTCTGGTCAGTCTCGGTCTGCGTGGGGGTCGGGGGCCATCGGGAACGGCGGGGTATGATGATTGACGGTTACAAGAAGGATGTCTGTTGCGGCTGATGACGAGCACAACCCGGGTCGCGATTTGCTATGGCGATGCTGCGCTTCGGGTGTATGACATCCGGAGTGGGCTGAGGGGTGTGAGCTGCCGCGAGATTGCGTCGATCGACGATGCGGGCGCGGAGCGGGCGTGCGATGAGGCGAGGGCGAGAATCGGTGCTGCGGGTCGTGCGGGTGCGCTGGTGATGGTGTTGCCCGGCGCGGCGGTGCATCTGCGGCCGATGGCGATGACCAGCCGTTTGTTCGAAGAAGCGCGTCCGGAGATCGAGCGGAGTCTGGAATCCCTGCTGCCGATCGATCCGAGCGGTGCGGCGTTGGGATTTGTGGATCGGGCAGAGCATGCGACGCCCGGCGAGCACGAAGACGGAACCGGCGCGGGGTATCTGCTCGGAGTGGACCGCGACGATATGCGGCGTTGGACGGACCTCTGCCGGCGTGTCACGGGTCGGGCCCCGGATCGCACGGTGGCGCCTCATCAGGCGGCGATGTGCGCCGGCTTGCAGCGCACGGAGCGAGCGACGGTGCGCGAGGAAGGGCCGTTCGGTGATGTGCAGGACTCGATCCTGGAACGCGGTCGGATCGTTGAACTGCGTTCGGGTGGGGATGCGTCTGTTGGTGCAGATCTGACTTTGCCGGGTGGAGATACACAGGCAGTGGATCAGGATTTTCGGCGTTTGGCCGTCGGGGCGGCGCTGCTTGATTCATGCGCTTCGGGCGAGTGTATGCCGCTTGATGGTGACTGGACGCCGGGCTGGAAGCGGTCGGTTCCGGTCGCGGCGATGGCGCTGGTGTGCATCGCTCTCGTCCTCGGTGCAATCGCGGCACGCGGGGACCGGTACGAGCGTGCGCTGGATGATGTGGTTGCTCAGCAGCAGACCCTTCGAGCCGAGGTTATCCGGGTGAGCGACCTGATCGCCGAGCGCGACCGCACGGGAGCGATGATCCGATCGGTGATGGGCAATGCGATCGAGCGAGATGCCGCGATGATCGAGATCGCCTCGGCCATCGAGAGGGTTCTTCCGCCCGATGTGTTTCTGGAGCAGCTCACCGTGAATGCGGACGGGGTCCGCCTGAGGGGCGTGGCGGCGAATGCGAGGGACATTCTCGCGGCGCTCGAGGGATCGGGGGTGTTCCGTGGCGTGCGCGAGGGGCAGCGGCCGCAACCGGTCGGCGATGGGAGCGGGCGCGAGGTCTTTGATGTGCGGGCCGCTTACCAACCTTCTGGATCAGACGATCGGGAGGTGACGCGATGAGTGCGCGGTACTCCACTCGACGGATCGTGTTGATCGTGGTGCTCGTGCTGCTGGGCGTGGCGGTGTTCATCGACCGGGTCGGGCTCGCCGGTCAGGCCAACTCGGAGGGGGTCGAGTCTCGCTTCGCACTGGCGAGCGCTCAGTTGGAGCGCCAGCGCGAACTGCTGGACTCGGCGGATGCGGTTCAGGACGAGATCGACGAACTGCGTGGTGCGTGGGAGGCGATGCGGGGTGGGCTGGTCAGCGCGAGGACCGTCGAGCTGGCCCCGGCCGCACTCCGCGAGCGTGTGCGTCGGGTTCTGACGGATGCGGGCATCAGTGATCTTCTGGTTCTCAGCGAGGAGGTCCGAAACGGAGCGGGCACCGATCGGCCTGCGGATCTCGTCCCGATGCGGATACGGGTCAGCTTCGACATCGACGATTCGCCGGCGCTCTATCGCGCGATCGATCATATCGAACAGAGCGATATCCTTTTGGCGCGCATCGGAGAACTGAGCGTGCGCGGTGGGGGGTTGAACGAGGTCGCGCAGCGGGTGACCGTCACGCTGAGCATCGACACGGTCGTCCTGATCGAGGGGGCATCGCCGTGACGATCACCAATGACAATACGACGATCCGCGTGATCCGTCCGGGTGGGGGAGCGCCGATCAGTTCGATCGCGATGGTCATCGCTCTGGCGGCGGTTGTTGGGTGCGGGGTGTTCGCCGCAGCGATGCTGCTTATGCCGCTGGCCTCGGTTCGGTCTGATGCTGGCGATGCAAAGCCCATCGAAGCAGCGATGGATACGGCGGCACTCGCTGCATCGGCCCGCGATGCCCTCGCATCAAGGGGCGGAGATGCGGGCGCGGTTGCCGAACTCGGTTCGTCGTATGTGTTCCTGCTGGATCGCCAGCCCCGTGCGCGAGTTGTGAGCGGGAATGAGGATGATCCGGACAACTCCGGGGGCGACCAGATCGAATCGGTCCCGCAGAGCGCGCAAGCGCAGGGGCAGACGGCGCAGCCCGATGCAGGCCCGAGTGAGGATCGGGCGATCCGGGTGGTGCGCGTCGAGTCGGCGGAAGATGTTGGGGGCGCGATCCGGGACTCGTACCGGGAACTGGTGCTGCGCGCGATCCATTCGGACCGCTCCGGTGAGCTGACCGCCCTGATCGATCACAGCGGGGCTTCGGACCGTGGCGCGGCGGTCCGGGTGCGCGAGGGCGATGAGTTCGTTGAACCCAAGCACAAGGATCATCTCTGGCGGGTGATCGTGATCGATCCGGATCGAAACCGCGTGGTCGTCGAGCGTCAGGAACGGCGTTTGGCGATCGCGCTCTTTGGGACCGGGCCCGTGGACCTTGCTCCGGTGGTCATCCAGCCGCGTGGAGGGAGCGAGTCGACGACGGAGCGGGTGCGCGTGGCGGAGGATGGCACGGTGATCGTAGAGAAGCGTCCGGACGAGGCGATCGCCGAGCTTCGCGCGGAGACCGGAGCGGCGAACCCCGGCGAGTCGGAGATCACCCTGCAGGATCTGGCCGAGCTGTTCGAGGCCATGCGAGAACTCGAGCGCTATGCCGAGCAGGAGCGGATCGAGCGCGAGCGCCGACGCCGGGACTGAGCGTGTCCGATCAGATCGTCGCGTCGGTCACGCGCAGGATTTCCTGCGGCGTTGTGACACCGGCGAGGACCTTGCGGAACCCGTCGTGACGGAGCGTGACCATGCCGCGCTCGGTGCAGGTGCGCCGGAACTCGGTGACATTCGGGCCTCTGGCGATGATGTCGCGCAGGTGGTCGTCGACGACGAGCAGTTCGTAGATGCCTCGGCGCCCCGAGTAGCCCATGCCGCGGCAGCGGTCGCAGCCCTTGCCCTCGAAAGTTGCGGTGGGATCGATGCCCTGCATTTCGAGGAACTCGCACATTTCCTCGGTGTGCTCGGCGGGCTGCTTGCAGTGGTCGCAGATTTTGCGGACGAGTCGCTGGGCGAGCACGGCGTTGAGGGCCGCACCGATCAGGAAGTTCTCGACGCCGATGTTGCCGAGCCGGGTGACGGCGGACGGGGCGTCGTTGGTGTGGAGGGTGGAGAGCACAAGGTGGCCGGTGAGCGAGGCCTGGATGGCGATGGTCGCGGTTTCGATGTCGCGGATTTCGCCGAGCAGGATGACATCGGGGTCCTGACGCAGCAGGGACTTGAGTGCCGCGGCGAAGGTCATGCCGATCTTCTCGTGCATCTGGGTCTGGGTGATGCCTTCGAGGTGGTACTCGACCGGGTCCTCGACGGTCGAGATGTTCTTGGTCTTCTTGTCCATCTGCCCGAGCGAGGCGTAGAGCGTGGTCGTCTTACCCGATCCGGTGGGGCCGGTGACGAGCACGATGCCGTGGGGCTGGTCGATCTGCTTCTTCCAGATCGTGAGCGAGTCCTCGTCGAAGCCGAGGTCGTCGAGCGTAACATTGATCGACTTGGTGTCGAGAATACGCATGACGACCTTCTCGTGACCGGCGGCGGTGGGGAGGGTCGACATACGAAGGTCGAGCTTGCGCCCCTGCACGGCGCAGCGGATGCGTCCGTCCTGGGGGATACGGCGCTCGGAGATGTCGAGGTTCGCCATGATCTTGAGGCGGGAGACGATGGCGGCGGCCATCTTGGCCGGGGGCTGCATCGCCTCGTGCAGGATGCCGTCGATGCGGAACCGGACCTTGAGCGACTTGTCGCCGGGCTCGATGTGGATGTCCGATGCGCCGTCCTTGACGGCCTGCTGGATGATGTAGTTCACATAGCGGATGACCGGCGACTCGGCGGCCTCGCGCTCGAGGTCGACCTCCTCCTGGTCGGCTTTGACGACCTGAACATCGTCCTCGTCGATCTCGGAGAGGATGGACTCGACGGCCTCCGTGTCCTCTTCTCCGGTGTCGAGGCGGTCGAGGGCGAGGCGGATGTCGGTCGCGGGGACCACCACCAGGCGGATCGAGCGTGCGCGGAGGCGCATACGGATCTCGTTGATCGAGAACGAATCCTGGGGCGCCGAGGTGCCGAGCGTGAGCTGCTGACCCTCGGCACGCAGCGGGATGACGCAGAGTTCCTGGCAAAGACGAAGGCCGATCCTCTCGATCAGGTGAGACGAGAAGTCTCGCTCCGGATCGGAGTCTTCGGTGATGCGTTCGAAGGGGAGCCGGTAGACGCTGGCGATGGCCTGCATGAGCGCGACTTCCTCGACGCCCTGTTCAATCAGCAGGTCTGTGAGGCGCGTCCCGGGCGACTGCTTGGCGATGCGCTGGGCGCTGGTGATCTTGGCTTCGTCGGCCAGTTTGGTTTTCAGCAGCGTGTCGATGAGCTGCTGGGCGCGGCTGATGTGCTCGGTCGGACCGGCATGCAGCGGCACGAGGTTCGGCCGATCGGAACCGATCCGCATCTGGAGTTCATCGGTGTCGGAGGTCCGCAGGTCGATGAAGCTGCGCTCGTTCCAAGCGGGCACACTGTCCTGGTCGACGGAAGCGTCGCGCGACAGGTCTCGCGACATGTCCTTGGAATGGTCGCGCGAGTGATCCCGCGACTTGTCTCTGGACTGATCGCGGGAACGATCGCGGGTGCGGGGTTGGGCGGGCGCGGCTGTACTGGCCGGTGCGATCGGGGTGAATTGCGATGGACGCGTGTGCTGAGCCGTCTTGAGTGAGCGGAGCATGTCCCCGGCCCTGGGCGGGGTAAGCGGGAGATGGATGGGAGGTTCGGGCGTAGACGATGCTTCCGAAGGTGTCGCGAGTGGTGAGAGCGGAGCGGGAGCCGTCGGCTTCGGATCGGCCTGTTGCGGCTCGTTTTCGAGCTCACTGAGAAGTTTGTCGATGTCGAATGATCCCACTTGTGTGCCCTTGAAGATGGCTTGTCTGTCTGTTGTTGAAGCGGTGCCTCGGCCCGCCTGCTGGAATTACGGCCGGGTCAGGTCCAGCGATAGAATGTGCGGAGTGCTGTCGGGTGTGATCGTGACTTTTTCGCCTGAAGCGAGCGTGTGTTCGAAGGGGAGCGCGACCAGTTTGATCTCGCGATCGCCGATCTCGGTGACGCGCAGGAAGTCGGCGACGGTATCACCGACCCGAACGAGCTGACCGTTGATGGTTGCCGATTTGACGCGGCCGCCCATGACACCGGTGAACCGGATGCGGCCGAGTGTGAAGCTGATCTCGCGGCTGCGTTGGTCTCGTACGCGGGACATCTCCAGTTCGCGCGTGTTCTGGGTGTTTGCGTTCGGGGAGGTGGGCACTTCCTGCGCCTCGCCCTTCCATGTGAACGGATTCATGACAACTTCGGTCAACGGCACCTGGACGACCTCGTCGGAGGTGCGCAGGTTCGCCAGCAGGGTTCGGTAGTCCTCCTCGAACTTCTTATCCGAACGCTCCAGCGGGTAATCGATGGTGACCTCGTCGTCGAACTCCGGCAGGCCGGTCATGCCGATGTGGCGCATGGCGTAGAGGGCGCCTCCGGCGACGAGCACGACGACGGCGAGGATGATGATGCTGGCGTTGCTCTTTTTGGTGACGGGAGAGCCGGCACCGGCGAACGCGTCGGCGTTCGGATCCGAGAGCAGGCCGCCGTTCGGAGCGTTGAGGTCCGAGGAAAGATCAAGCCCCGCGGATCCGCTGAGGGGTTGGCCGTTGTCGGACGAACCGTTCATCCCTGGGATGCGGAAGTTCATTACTTTCCTCCGTTCGCCGCGGCGACGCTTGTGGGTTCGAAATAGATGCTCAGGGTGAATTCGGCTTCCATCTGGCCGTCCTGCTCGCGCGCGGCCTTGAGCTTGAGCTTTGGCATCCGTGTGATGCGCTTGAGCTGTTCGAGTTCGAGCAGGAAGTTGTAGTAGTTGTCGAAGTTACCGGTGATGAACATTTCGAGCGGCTGTTCCATGTAGCTGGTGGCCGTGATGGCGCGACCGGCCCGAACGCGGTCGAGCTTGAGGTTGTTCTGAGTCGCGAGTTCGGCGACCTGGCGCAGGATGACATCGACTTCCTTGTCGGTGGGAAGGCGGGACTGCACATGCTCGATCTCCTCGGCGATGGCGGCGTTCTCGCGGGCGAGGTCGGCGCTCTGCTCGGTGGCGGCCCGGAGCTTCTCGAGGAGGAGTTCCTTGTGCTCGATCTCCTTGCGGGCCTGCTCGATCTGCTCGTTACGCGGCTTGAAGACAAACCAGTACGAGCTGATGGGCATCGCCAGAAGAACGATCACAAAGATGAGTTCGCGGAGTGTAAAATTCACAGGGGGTCCTCCTCGGTCGGTACGGTCACGGTCTCGAAGTTGAATCCGCCCTCGAAGGAGCTGAAGAAGTCTCCGTCGGGATTGTCGATGGCCATGATCTGATCGCGGCTCATACGCTTGCGAAGGATCGGCTCGATTCTCGAAGCGTCGGAGTTCGGGTTGATCCCCGCCTCGATGCGGAACTTGAACACTTCGCGTTCGCGGATGGTCGTGATCTCGGTCTGGATCAGCTCGACACTGGTGAGCAGCTCGCAACGCTGCAACGCGGCGAGGTAGCGTGCAACATCGGTGTTTCGCGGAACGACGCCGATGATGGCGATGGTCGATTCGTATCGGGGGGCGAGGATGACCGGAAGCTGTTCCTCGTTCTTTTTGCTGTTCTTGGATTTCGAGGACTTCTTGGTGAGACTCTCGCCGGTTTCCTTCTGGGCGGTCCGTCTCTGGATCGCGCGGTCGAGCCGCTTGCTGTCCAGGATGATTTCGAGAATGGTGGTTCGGGCAGGAGCGCGGTTGATGAGTTCGGCGAGGAGGACGGACCGGTTGATCGGTTCGACGAGCGCGGTTGTCAGGTCGGCCTTCTCGAGCAGTTCGGCTTTCTGCTGCTCGAGTTCCTCGAGCTGCTTGATGTTCTCGGCGGCCTGCGCGAACTGGACATTCACCGTGCGCTGGTGCAGGTGGACATCGTGCCACTGTCGGTTGGTCACGAAGAACGCGCCGATGACGCCGAACATCACGACGGTGAACATGGTCACCGCGAAGATGTTGGTGCGCCGCTCGGCCTTGCGGGCGAGGTAATCCTCGGGGAGGAAACTGCCCTTCGTGTTTTTGATCTTGCCTTGACCTTTGAGCATGGTGGTGGTCCTATGGGCTGTTTGCGATCGGGGATCAGAGATCGGTGGGGGCGACGCAGAGTCCGACGGCGACGGACCAGCCGGGTTGAGGGATGGTGAAATCGGTGTCGTCGCTCGCGCCGCGCGGGTCGAGGACGCAGGTCGGGCTGGCGATCTGGGCCGGGATGCCCAGCATGGTGCTGATGAGTTCGCAGGCATCGGCCATCCGTGCCTCGCCGCCGACGAAAACGATGCGGCTCAGCGGCTTGTCGGGGTGCAGCGATTCGAGGTAGCCGGTCGAGATAGCGATTTCTTCCAAGAGGATCTCCATCGTCGCGCAGGCCTCGGGGCGTTCCTGGCTGGTGTCGCTCGAGATCGGGCTGTGGCCGGGTGGGAGAGCGCCTTCCCGCCGGTCTTCGGCGAGCGCGGTCTGAGCGTTCTGCTTGGCGGCTTTGGCCTGCGTCTCGTCGGTGGGATGTGGCCAGAAGACTCGGTTGACCGCGTCGTAGCCGTTCATGCGGCGGTTGCGACGCTCTCTGGCCTGAGCGATCGAGCACTTGGTCGCGCGGGCTGAGGTCATGTCAAGATCGCGCCCGCCGATGGGGATGGTCCGGGCGGCGACCGGTTCGGTGCCCTTGGCGATCACGATCTTGGTCGATCCGTATCCCAGGTCGATGTAGAGCGAGTAGAGATCCCGGTCGGTCGAGCGACGCGTGATAGGGTCGAAGACCCGGAGCATCGACAGGTGTTCGCTGTGGACGCCGACGGTTTCGAGCTTGCACGCGCGGAGCGCTTCCATGTGCTGCAGCACGCATTCGCGTGGCATGGCGATGCAGAGCAGCGATTCGTACTTCTGCCCGTTGCGCATCAACTCGCCGGTCTCGAACTCGCGGAGGATCATGCTGGATGGGTCGCGCTGGGCGATGGTGATGAGCTGCTGGGCGAGCTGGTCCTCGCGAGAGACCCCGGCGGAACTGGGCAACAGAAAGTGATGGACCAGCGTCTGGGAGGCGGGAACGGAGAAGACCGCTCGCTTGCCTTTGAAGCCCTTGCCCTTGAGGAGCTTGGGCAGGGAGCTGAACTGGTACTGGAGGCGCTCGGCATCCTTCGTGAGCAGCTCGGCGGGGGTTTCGAGGCAGGCAGAGCCCACGATCGAGGGGGTCTCACCGTCGGCCAGTTGAAGGACCTTGAGCGATGAGACGCCGAAATCGATCGCGATAGGGGAGATGCTGCCTTTGGCCAGACCGAGGGACATAAGGGACACCTCCGCGGGTCAATGCGCCCAAACCGAACGCGCCGAGCGCGTACGGACGCTCAGACGCTTCTGCCATCGGTTCAGGTGGTGGCCCGGTTCAGCACGCGCCCGGAGCAGGGGGTCCTCCGAGATTGCCTGCGCGTTTCAAACCGAACGATCGACGGTGGGTGATAGCTCTGCGGGCTTATAGGACCCAAGCGATCGCCGCCAGCCCTTCGAGCCCGGAAGCAAGGTCCCAGCCCGGATCGGCGCCGGTCCGATTGCTGATCGCGCGAAGTTCGAGGAACGGTGTGTGCGGTGCGACACGCTGGACGGCGAGGCCGACCGCCGCCCCTTCCATGGCTTCGACGGAGCATCCGGATCGCCGCACGGTCTGAGCGGCGGCTTCGTCGGTGCCCGAGCAGGTGGAGACGGTTGCGCACATTCCGCATTTCGGGATCGCCGTTTCGAGCAGGTTGAAGAGCCGTGCGTCTGCTTCGATCGACATGGATTCGGGGCTATTCATTCCCTGCCGTGGACCGAAGCCGCGCTCGGCCATGGTCTGCCAGCCGCCGGTCGATGCGACCCCCTCATCGGCGAACACGCTTCGCAGGCATCGGATCCGATCCCCTATCTGAAGCTGGTATTCGATCGTGCCGGTGCGGTCAGGGTTCGGTAACGCACCGCCAATGCCCAGGGAGATGACCGCGCCGTAGTGGTGTTTGGCGAGTGCGTGCGCTGTGCCTCCGGCGGCGTTGGACTTGCCGACTCCCGTCAGCAGCAACGACACCCGCTCGCTGAGTTCGATGGGATCCCACGAGATGGTCATCTCGCCGGGCGTGATGCCGGTCACGCCTCGAACCGCGGCCTTGGCCTCGGTGGGTGCCGCGATGACCAGAAGCAGCGGGTGTTCGCCGAGAACGGGATCGAGCAGTCGGGGTTGGGTGCCACGATTGAAGTTGTGTGCTTCGGTCATGCTGCGAACCTTAGATCCTGAATTGCAGAATCGCTACGCGGCTGGTCATTCCCGGGCATCGGGCGTACCTTTGAATGCATGGATCAGCGGGCAAATGGAGTGCGATCGGCCCCGACCGCCGTCACGGTGGGCAGCTTCGACGGGGTGCATGTGGGTCATGCCGCCCTGATCGCCCGCGCGCGGGAGGCGGTCGGTCCGTCGGGTCGGGTCGTGGCGATCTCGCTGTTCCCCCATCCGATGACGCGGCTGCGTCCGGAGTCCGCCCCGGCCCGGCTCACCGGGTTCGAGCAGCGATCGGAGTATCTGCGAGCGCTCGGGGCCGATGAGGTTCGCTCTCTGGAACCGACGCCGGAACTGCTTTCGCAAAGCCCCGACGGATTTGTCCGCCGCGTCGTGGAGGAGTGGGAGCCGACGGTCTTCGTGGAGGGGGCCGACTTTCGATTCGGCAAGGCGAGGGCGGGGGATGTCTCGGTGCTGAGAGAACTGGGTTCCGAGCACGGGTATCGCGTCGAGGTGGTGAACGAGGTCGATGTGGCGCTGTCGGATCAATCGGTGGTCCGGGCATCGAGCACGGTGGTCCGCTGGCTACTCGAGCAGGGGCGGGTGGGCGATGCACGGTCGGTGCTCGGTCGTGCGTACGAAGTCCGAGGAACGGTCCGCAAGGGCGATCAGCGAGGGCGGCTGCTGGGCTATCCGACGGCGAATCTCGAGACGACGACGCTGCTGCCGCGAGATGGTGTGTACGCCGGAGAGGCGACACTTCCGGACGGAACGGTGAAGCCGGCGGCGATCCACATCGGCCCGCGCGCGACCTTCGAGCGGATGAACCGCACGATGGAGGTGTTCGTGCTCGATTGGGACGGGCCTCTGGCGGAGGGGCGAGCCGAGTACGGCTGGCCGATCTCGGTTCGCTTCTCGGCGTGGCTGCGCGATCAGGCCAAGTATGATTCCGCGGCGGATCTGTGCGTGCAGATGGCGCGTGATGTCGACCGGGCCGCCGGCCTGTTCGAGGCGAGCAAGGAAAGGGCGGGCGTTTGACTGTGGAGACCGCAGACCGATCGACGGAGCAGTGGGGTTCGAACGCGGGCATGGGCCAGATCGTGGCTCGGCTGCGCGATGCGAAGTCCGCTGTGGTTCTCACCCACGGCAAGCCCGACGGCGACGCGGTCGGCTCGGCCGTCGGGATCGCTCGTTCGCTGATCGCGCTCGGGAAGCAGGCGATCGTTCTGTTCGATCCCCCGTGGACGGATCGCTTCGATTGCGTGATCGGGGACACGCCGCACCGCGTGCTCGCCGATCGTGCGGAGGACGAGGCGTGGCAAGATCCGCAGATATCGGATGCAGATACGGTCGTCGTGGTGGACACGGGATCGTGGACACAGCTCAGCGCGAGCGAGTCGTACCTGCGTGACCGGCGCGAGCGGACGGTGCTGATCGATCACCACGCCCACGGGGACCCGGAGACGGCGGCGATGCGCTACATCGATACCGATGCCCCCGCCGCGGCCCAGATCGTGGCGGAGATCGCCCGGCGCGTGCTGGGGCTGGACCGGATCGCCGATCTTCCGTTGCCGATCGCGAACGCCGTGTATCTCGGGATGGCGACGGACACGGGGTGGTTCAAGCATCCGTCCGTGCGATCGAGCACCTTCCGTATCGTCGCGGACCTGATCGATGCGGGCGTGGATCATTCGCGGCTGTTTCTCGATACCGAGCAGAGCGATCCGCCGGAGCGGCTTATGCTCATGCAGCGGGCGATGAAGAGCATGGACCTGGTCGCGGACGCCGCGGCGGCGGTCATGTGCCTGTCCCCGGCCGATTTCAAGGAGACCGGTGCCGATCTGTCGCTGACGGGCGGGCTGGTGGATCTGCCGAAGGCGGTGCGGACGGTGGAAGTCTCGGCGCTGCTGACGCAGATCGAACCGCACCTGACGAAAGTGAGTTTTCGCAGCAAGGCGAGCGCGAGATCCATCGATGTGAACCAGCTCGCGCAGCGGTTCGGGGGCGGCGGTCACAAGCACGCCGCGGGGGCGCGCATCGATGCTGATCTTCCGGATGCGAAGTCGCAGATCGTCGCCGCGCTCGAGGAAGTTCTGCGATGAGCCGGGGCGGACCGATCGGCAGGGGCGGTCCGGGTGTGCCGGCGCGACGGGGTTCGCGCCCGGCTGGCCCGAAGAAGCCCCCGCTCGGCATCATGACGACGACGCTGTGGGAGTATCCGTCGCAGCACTACGGCGACCAAATCCAGGGCGACAAGAACTACACGGGCGCGACGCCGAGCTGGGTGATCTGGCAGTTGCTCCAGCGGTACACGAAGCCGAAGCAGTTGGTGGTTGACCCGATGTGCGGGTCGGGCACCACGATCGATGTGGCGCGCGATCTCGGGCGCAAGGCGCTCGGATACGATGTCGCGACGCACAAGCGGCGGTCCGACATATTCAACGCGGATGCGAGGAAGATCCCGCTCGAGGACGGTAAGGCGGACTTCGTGTTCGTTGACCCGCCGTACTCGACGCACATCGATTATTCGAACGATCCGCGCTGCATCGGGAAGCTCGACGCGGGAGGCGAGGATCACGGGCGTGCGTATTACGACGCGATGCGCGAGGTGATCGCCGAGATCGATCGCGTGCTCAAGCCCGGTCGGCACATGGCCCTCTATGTGAGCGATTCGTTCCGCAAGGGACAGCCGTTCATGCCGATCGGCTTCGAGCTGTTCTCGATCATGCGTGAGCGGTTCGATCCGGTGGACATCATCGCGGTCGTCCGGCACAACGAGAAGCTCCAGCGCGGCAATTTCCACAAGGCGGCCGAAGAGGAGAACTTCTTCCTGCGCGGGTTTAACTATCTGTTCATCATGCACAAGCCCGAAGCGGGTCCCCCGAGGAACGCGGGGCCGGTCAAGTCACCGAAGAGTACGGAACTGTTCCCGGGCAAGACGCCGCGCGAAGGAGCGAGCGGCGCTGGGCCGCGTGCGAAGGGACGGGGCAAATCAATGCCCACGGGCAGGAAGCCGTCGAAGCGGGGCGGGCCGCCGAAACGCGGCGGTTAACTCCCCGTGACGACCTTCGCCGGGCGGAAGGTGCCCTTGAGGATCTCGCGGTCGTCGGCCTTCAGCCAGTCCTGCAGCAGCCCGGCGTACACACTGCGGAAGTCGAGGTTGAACTTCAGGTCGCCGTTGTCGAGATCGGTCAGCGAGGGATGCTCGCCGAGCAGGCCGGGCCGGACCATCGGGCCGGCGAGGAACATCGGCGCGGCGGTGCCGTGGTCGGTCCCGTTGGAGCCGTTCTGCGAGACGCGACGGCCGAACTCGCTGAAACTCATCGTGAGCACGCGCTGGTCGTGGCCGGTTTTTCCGAGGTCGTCGTAGAAGGCCTTGACGGCATCCGAGAACTGCCGGACGAGGTTGGCGTGCTGGCCCTGCGGCCCGCCCTGGCCGGCGTGGGTGTCGAAGCCGCCCATCGTCGCGTAATACACCTTGGTTTCTATCCCCGCGTGGATCATCGCCGAGATCATCGCGAGCTGGCGCCCGAGGCCGGTGTTGGGATAGTTCGCGCCGGTACCCTTCGCCACGGCGGCGCGGATCTTCTCGGAAGCGACCTGCGCATCGAGCGCGGTGCGGGTCAGGAACTCGGCGTTCGACCCGGCGTGATGGTGATTGGTGGCGGGCTTGCCTTCTTTGTGGTCGCTCAGGCCGGTCAGGTCGTGGTAGCCGTCGGCGAGCGATTCGTGCAGATCCTCGCCGACCCAACGGAAGAGGTCCGGCGATTCGAAGGAGATCGGTTTGATCTGGCGGCCCTGCATGGCCAGCGGGGCATCGCGCCCGAGGGCGATGCCGATCTCGCCGCACTGTCCGTTCTGCATGCGGGCATCGGCTTCGGGCGAGCCGGCGCACTGGTTGTCGAAGAATCGGCCGAGCCAGCCGTCCCCGACGCCGCTGGTGTTTGCGGTCTGCCAGATGTCCATGGACGCGAAGTGCGAGCGGTTGGGGTTGGGGTACCCGACGCCCTGCACGATCGAGAGCAGGCCGGAGTCGTACAGATCCTTCATCCCGGTCATGGTCGGGTGCAGGCCAACGGCGTGGTCCGAGCCGAGCCGGAGGACATTGCGCTCGGGTATCGCGATGCCGGGGCGGGCCCGGTAGTAATTCGCATCGCCGAAGGGGACGACGGTGTTGAGCCCGTCGTTGCCGCCGCCGAGCTGGATGACCACGAGGACATGCTCGTCGGGCACCCCGGGAACCGAGCGGCGTCCGGCGGCCTGGAGCGACATGGCCGATGCGGAGCGCTGGAGGAACATGGGGATCGTCAGCGTGGCCGAGGTCATCATCAGCCCGGTGTGCAGGAACTGCCGGCGGGTCCAGGCCTTGCTGTTGTGGAGGTCGATCGACATTGGAGTTTCCTCGGGGTATCCGATGGGGATTCAGCAGAGTTGGTATTCGGGCATCGCGGTGAGCAGGGCGAGCATGCCGGTGACGGTGTCGGGTGTGACGCGCGATCCGGTGGACTCGATGAAATCGTCGAGCACGCGGAGGGATTGAGCCGGTGGGTTCGGTCCCAGCGCGAAGCGAGCGAGGTAAGACGCGACCTGCTTCGGATCGCGGTCTGCGCCGGGCTGGGTTCTGGCGAGGTCGTCGAGCAGGCCGGTCGGGTCGTACTTCTGGGTGTCGGCGAGCGGGTCGTAGCCGCTCGGTGTCTTGCCGGTGAGCAGGAAGGTCAGGATGTTCTGGCGGACGAACAGCGTGGAGGTGTTGATCCACGACCGGCCTCCGGCCCAGCCCGCGACGCTCGGCGGCTCGAAGAGCTGCTGGCCCATGAGCGAGAGCGCATCGTTGAGGATGCCCAGGTCGCGCACCGGCGTGTGAAGCGAGCGGACCGCGCCGACGACGAGCTGCACGGGGCTTTTGATCTGCTCGCAGATGAAACGCTGGGAGTAGAAGTGCCGGCTCTGGAAGAGCTCGGTCAGAACGGGCGCGAGCTCGTAGCGGTTCTGCACCATGGTGCGAGCGAGCTGTTTGATCGCGCTGACGGCGGGGTTGTAGGCGGGGTCTCGCCGGTCGGACGGCACGGCGGCGACAAAAAATTCGTAGAGTTTCTTCGCGATGAATTCGGAGCAGGCGCGCTGCGCGAGAATGATCTGGACGAAGTCTTCGCCGTCGAAGTTGCCGCTGCGCCCGAGGATCCGCTTGGAGCCGGTGTCGTGCTGGGGCTGGCGGAACACGAACTCGTTGTTCTCGAAGCTGTACCCGGTGAGGGCGCGAGCGCCTTCCTTGATGTCGTTCTCGGTGTAGTTGCCCTCGCCGAGGGCGAAGAGTTCCATGATCTCGCGGGCGAGGTTCTCATTCGGCGCAGCGCGCCGGTTGAGCTGGTTGTCGAGGTAGCCGAGCATCGCAGGGTCGCGCACGATCCCGCCGAGTATGGTGGCGAAGTTTCCTACCGCCTGCGAACGAAAGAGCTGGTTCTGCTGGAAGAGGTGGTAGCTGTTCTCGATCTTTCGGTACCCGGTGGCGAAGTGCCCGTGCCAGAAGAGGGTCATCCGTTCTTCGAGCGGCCGCGGGGTCTCGATCATGCGCTGCAGCCACCAGCGCTGCATGTCGGCGATCTGCCGACGATCGGCGCGCTGCTGCTGCTGCTGGCGAAGCCGGAACTGGGCCACGACATCTTCATCGCGGTTCTGCAGCGCGACCCGGTAGCGGCGACGCTCCTCCTCGGTCGGCTCCTGCATGATGGTTCTGCTGAATCGATCCGATGCCACGGCCTGGGGGGCCTCGGATCGCGATGGGTCGACCAGCAGTGCCACGGCCTCCTCGACGCCCATCGTCGCCAGCGCCCGGATCTGTGAAGAGGTACCACCGAACCCAGCCCGCCAGAGCAGGTGCCTCGCCTGGTCGTAGCCGAAATCCTGGGCGGCGATACGCTGCATCGACGGGTCCGGTGGAGGAAGAGCGGGTGCGGGTTCGCTGGCTGGCTGGGTGGTCTGCATCCTCGGGCCTCGGGAAAGCGGTGGCGGAGGGGTCAACAGTCGCTGAACGATGAGGGGTCCAGTGAATTGCATCGACCGTTTGAATCTACCCTCAGAACCCTGCGATGCCGAATGCAACTTCGTGCATTCAGGGTTTACCAGACCTGGCGGGAGCGGAGTTCCGCAAGGGGATAGACGCGTCCCCGCCAGGTGACACCGCCGTCGCGAATGACCTGACGCACGGATCGCCACAGGGCGTAGGGGGCGACCCAGGCCATGAGCGGGGCCAGAAGACCGCCCCTGACCGGCCATTTGAACTGGCGAGCGACGAACATCAATGGCAGTGCCGTCGCGAGCCAGGCCGCACCGGTAAAGAGAGCGGGCGCGCGGACCGCGGGGTCGATATCCACAGGCAGGAGGCCGACGATCAGGGCGCACACCGCGATGACCTGCGCCAGCAGTCCGGCGACGATGTACAGGCAGGCCAGAGGCAGACTGAAGCGGGCCATCGCGAAGAAGTTTTTCTGGATCAACGAGACGAGGGTCGAAATCTCGGCTTTCCAGTCGATGCGCACCGAATCGGGCCTGGAAAGGATGAGGGAGTGGCCGCGGCCGCGGGGACGCCCGGTGCGGTTGATGAGCAGTGCGAGTTTGACATCGTCCACCACCTCGAAGCGGAGCGGTTCGTGACCTCCGATCGCGCGGTAGGCATCGGTGCGGATCAGGTTGAACGCGCCCACCCCGACCGGGAGGAGTGAAGATCCGGCGTTGGTGACGCCGCAGCGGGCGAGGAAGTGGATGTACAGCGCGAGCGTCGCCCCGACGCCCCACACGCCGCCCGCTTCGTAGCCGGGGAGCACCGCGACATGATCGATCGGGCGGCGGGAACGCTCGGCTGCCCCGATGGCTCTGGCGATCGCATCCGGGGCGATCCAGGTATCGGCATCGGTGAACAGGATCCACGGGGCGTCCACATCGGCGCTGCCCCGATAGAGGGCATGGGGCTTGCCAAGCCATCCCTCTGGCAGGTCCTGAACGCGCACCAGACGCAGCCGCGGATCCGATTCGGCTTTGGACTGCACGATGGATGCGGTGGCATCGGTGGATCGATCATCGACCACCGTGATTGAGATTCTGGGACCGACTGTTGCGAGAAGGTGATCCAGGGTTTGGGCGATCCGCGCCTCTTCGTCTCGCGCGGCGATCACCACTGCTACTTCTATAGGATCTTCACACGGCTCCTGGTTCGTGAGTGGCCGAGTCAGCAGCACGCCGAGGGTTCCGCCAAAGGCGATCGCGAGCCACACCAGCCCGGTCACGGACAGCGCGATGGCGGCGATCCACTCGAGTCCGGTCAATGCACTTCCCCGGTCACACAGACCTGTTCGTGGCCGCGATCGTCACGGATGATCAGGGCACCGAGGGTGTCGGGCTTGGTCGAGATGCCATTGATCTTGCCGCGGACGGTGGAGCCGTCACGGAGGGTGAGGGTGACCGGGGCGGGAGGACGGTAGAGGGCGGCGTGGATCTCATCGAGCAAATCCGGAGACAGCCCGGCCAACGGCGCGAGTGCCAATGCGTGCCCGAGCGTGGCCGCTTCGAGTGCGGCGAGGTCGATGTCGGTCCCGGCGAGGTCCGATAACGACGCCGCCTCGGTGCGGAGTGCATGCCCGGACGCGTCGGTGGTGGGGGGCGGATTGTTGGCGTTGATGCCGATCCCGATGACGACCCCCTGACTGCACTGCTGGATCAGGATGCCACCGAACTTCCGAACGGAACCATCTGCATCGAGGGCGATGAGGTCGTTGGGCCAGCGTAAACGGATGCCGCGCCCCTTGTTTTGGGGAACAGAAGCCGTGCACGCTCGGTAGGCGGCGAGTCCCATGCGGAGTCCGAAGCCGGGCAAGACCCTCTCAGCTTCCGTGGTCATCGGGAGAGCGATGCTCATCCAAAGTCCGCCGCGCGGGCTGGCCCAGGAGCGTCCTTGGGTGCCTTTGCCCGCGGTCTGCTCGCGGGCAACCCATGCTTTAGGGTGGGATTTGCTCCCGGCTCTGAGCCATGCCAGTGCCATATCGTTGGTCGATTCGGTGGTTTCGACCCGGTGGATCTCGAGCGATTCTGGGATTTGTTGCGTCCTGAGTCTGCCAGCGTGGCAGGGCGAACTGGGCTCTTGGAAGGACATGGACGGGCTGGCTCGGTATGGACTCGATGAAAATCGAGTGTTTACGGGATAATCGCACCGATGTGGGAAGCTGGGCAGTCTCCTTGCCCGGCACGGGGTTCGGGTCGATACTCTAGGTGCAGACCATGCGACGCGTTTCCTCCATCCCGACCGATGCTGACCCGACTCCGGCCGACGCGGTGCGTCGGGGGGCTCGCCAGTGCTTCGGTGCGGGGTCGATGGTGGCTCTGCTGCTGGTTCTGACGGTGATGCCCGGTGCCGCGGCTTTCGCGGCTCCCGAGGCGGTGGGACAGATCGGCATCCTGCTGCAGGAAGTCGTTCGTCCTCGACCGGACCGCGATCCGCGCGAGCCGCGGGTTGTGGAGGTGCAGCACGAAGCGTGCCCGCAGCTTGTTCAGGTTGGGACGGTGCTGGGCACCGACACTGTGGTGCGGAAGAACGCTTCGCCATCGAGTGGCTCAGAGAGAGTGTGCTCGGTTGAGGTTCGCTGCGAGGCCTTCGCGGCGTTGCCGTGGATGATGGATACGCCGCCCCCGGCGTGCTGATGCGCTGTCGGCGTTTCGCCGACGCTTGAATCGGCAGTCATCACTCCATCGTTTTTCCACCATCCTGCACCGCTGCGCTGCGGACTCGATCGGTTCTGTTCGATCGTCTCCGCGGGCGGGTGTCTGTCCATAGCACGAGATACTTCCATGGCATCGTCTGAGATTCCGCTTTTCGGCCCCGTCATCAACAAATTGTTCGGTTCCCGCAATCAGCGTCTGGTCAAGAAATACGAGACGCGCGTGGATGAGATCAACGCGCTCGAGCCGGAGATGCGAAAGCTCAGCGACGAGCAGCTGCGCGAGAAGACGAAGGAATTCCGCGAGCGGTTCAAGGCCGGTGAAAAGTGGCCGGATGTGATGGCCGAGGCCTTCGCCGTCGCGCGGGAGGCCATGGACCGGCATGTCGGCATCCGGAACATCTTCAACCCGGATGTGCGCGGGCAGTTCCCGGTCGACAAGCTCAGCGAAGCGCACCAGAAGCTGTACCGCGAAGCGGTCGAGCGGATCGACGCGATGGAACCGGGCGAACCGACGGGCAAGCTGCTCGGGAATTCGGAGCCGGTCCCGGCGTGGGTCTGGGCCGATGTTCCGTACGAGCTGTATGACGCGGTTCGGGAGCTGTTCCCGGAGTCGAAGCCGCCGTTCCGTTCGCGCCCGTTCGATGTGCAGCTCATCGGTGCGATGGTGCTGTACCAGGGTTCGATCGCCGAGATGAAGACCGGCGAGGGCAAGACGATCGTCGCGCCGCTCGCGGCGTACCTCGCGGCGGTTGAGGGCTTCAAGGTCCATGTGGTCACGGTGAACGATTATCTCGTGCAGCGCGACCGGAACTGGACCGCGCCGTTCTTCCAGAATGTCGGGCTCACCGTCGGCGACATCCACCCGATGCACATGCAGCCGGAAGAGATCAAGCGCCAGATGTACGCCTGCGATGTGGTGTACGGCACGACGGCCGAGTTCGGCTTCGACTACCTGCGCGACAACATGAAGAAGCGGATCGAGCAGCAGGTGCAGCGGTACCGCGAGTTCGCGATCGTGGACGAGGTGGACTCGACGCTGATCGACGAGGCCCGCACTCCGCTGATCATCTCGGGTCCGGCGCACGAGGACCAGCCGCGCTATGACCTTGCGGATCAGGTGGCACGCCACCTCGTGCAGCTCCAGAAGCCGTGGGACGACGCCGAGGCGAGGGTCGATGCCTGCAAGAAGCAGATCAAGGGCACAGAAGGCGATATTCGCAATTCCAGAGACAAGGAGAAGGTCCCCGCGCTGCAGAGCCGGCTCGAGGAGTTGCGCAAGCAGTTGCCCCAGCTCGAGGCGGAGCGGGACAAGCACACGCAGTACTTCGATGTCGAGCGCGACAAGAAGCGGGCGACGCTGAACCACAACGGCGTCGCGGCGGCACAGAAGAAGGCCGGTGTGGGCTCGATCTATGTCGGCGGCAACACCGACCTGCCCCACCTGATCGAGCAGTCGCTCCGGGCGCATGTCATTTACGAGCGGGACTCGGACTATGTGGTGCTGGCGATCCCGGATCAGTACACCGGCAAGGCCGAGCCCGATGTGGTGATCGTCGATACCAATACCGGTCGTCCGATGGTCGGCCGGCAGTGGTCTGATGGGCTCCATCAGGCGGTGCAGGCCAAGGAAGGACTGCGCATCCGTCCTGAGACGCAGACCGTCGCCTCGATCACGATCCAGAACTTCTTCAAGATGTACAAGCGTCTGGCCGGCATGACCGGCACGGCGGACACCGAGGCGCAGGAATTCCACGACATCTACAAGCTGGATGTCGTGACGATCCCGACCAATGTGCCGGTGATCCGGCGCGACCACAACGACCGGGTGTACCTGGTCGCCAAGGACAAGTGGGAGGCGATCGTGGACGAGGTCAAGGCCTTCCACGACATGGGCCGCCCGGTGCTGGTCGGCACGACCTCCGTCGAGAAGAGCGAACTGCTGTCGCGCATGCTGACGCAGAAGTTCGGCATCAAGCATGTGGTGCTCAACGCCAAGCAGCACGACAAGGAGTCGGGCATCATCAAGGACGCCGGGCACCTCGGCGCGGTGATGATCGCGACGAACATGGCCGGACGCGGCACGGACATCAAGCTGGCGAAGATCACGCGCGAGCAGCTCATCGACCACTGGAAGCGCCGGAACATCGCGCCCGCGACGCTTTCCCCGGACGACTCCGAAGAGCAGCTTCGCGAGAAGATTTTCCGCAAGGTGGCGGTCAAGGAGCTCGGGCTGCAGAAGAAGGAAGCCGAGTCGATGGACTTCGCCGAGCTCGAGGTCGCACTGCTGCGGACCTGGGTCGAGCAGTTCACCTTCGTGGACCCCAAGCGGACAGGGTCGATGTCCGCCGAGGACTGCATGCAGGCGCTGGACGAAGAGGGCCGGTTCGGTTTGCACCGCGTCGGCTGGTGCAACTCGGTGGTCGAGCTGGGTGGTCTGCATGTGATCGGCACCGAGCGCCACGAATCGCGACGCATTGACAACCAGCTTCGCGGTCGGTCGGGTCGTCAGGGCGACAAGGGTTCGTCGCGCTTCTTTGTCAGTCTCGAAGACGATCTGATGAAGATGTTCGCCGGCGAGACGACGATGCGAATCCTCTCGCGCCTCGGCATGAAGGAGGGCGACGCGATCGAGCACCCGATGCTCACCAAGTCGATCGTGCGCGCCCAGCGCAAGGTCGAGGAGCGCAACTTCCAGATCCGCAAGAACATCCTGGAGTACGACGAGGTCATGGAGCACCAGCGCCAGGAGTTCTACTCGCTGCGCCAGCGCATGCTCGACGGACGGGACCTGCGGGACCTGGTGTTCGAGTTCATCGAGGACGCGGCGTCGGATCATGTGGATCGCTACCTGGCCAAGGATTACCCCGCCGAGCGCGTCGCCGAGTGGGCGACCGAGAGACTGCAGGTTTCCGTTCCTGTCGAGCGTGTGCGGAACAAGGAGGGCGACGAGATCGAGGCGGCTCTGCGCAAGATCGCGATCGAGGAGGCAAGGCACGAGATCAGCGTGACCATCGGCGAGTACATGCCCGACGGCGCGGACCTGGTCGATATCGACGAGGTCGGGCTGATGAACTGGGCCGAGTCCCGCTTCGGGGTCGAGCTGACCACCGCCGAGATCAACGACCTCGGCGAGCGGGGCATCGCGCAGCGGCTGATGGAAGCCGCGGAGGAGAAGATCGAGGAGACCGATGTTTCCGGAGCGGTGGAGTATCTGCAGCCGAACTACGGCGCGCAGCAGCTCTCGAAGTGGCTTAAGGACACGCTGCTCATCGAGATCCCGGTCGAGGATATCGTGAACGCGGAAAGCCACGAGTCCGTCGTCGAGCGGGTGCTCGGCGAGGTTCGCAAGTCCTATGACGAGCGCGAGGTGAAGTACCCGGTCGACTTCCAGATGGAGCTGATCCAGCGGATGATGCCCGTGAACCCGCAGGACGCGATCCGGAATCTGATCCGCTTCGCCAACGAGCGGTTCGGACTCGATTGGGACGATTCGGTCATCCGGACCAAGTCGCCCCAGCAGGTCCGTGAGGAGCTTCTGGAAGCGTCGAAGCGGTTCGTGGAGTCCGGTCAACTGGAGCGGGCGATCGAGGAAGCGGTGCGTCACACGACGCCCGAATCGCTCGAAGCGCACCTGCAGGAGAAGTACGGCAGAACACTCCCGTTCTACATGGCGCGCTTGCGCGATGAGGAGTTCACGGACATGGCCCGCGCGCTGATCGAGCGCATCCTGCGGGCGGAGCTCGTGCAGTTCGAGCAGTTCGTCATGCTCGAGGTGCTGGATCCGGCGTGGAAGGACCACCTGTACAAGATGGACCAGCTCCGCGACTCGATCGGCTTCCGGGCGTTCAGCCAGATGGACCCGCGGATCGAGTACAAGCGCGAGGGCGCGAGGATGTTCACCGAGGTCATGGAATCGCTCCACGATCGGGTTGCCGAGGTGGTCTTCCGCATGCGGCTCGCACCGCAAGTCGCACCGCAGCAGCAGCCCCCTCGCCCCGCCCAGCAGCCCGCACCCGCGGGCGCAGCGGGCGGCATGCCTGGAGCAGGTGGCGGCGGATTCGGTGGAATCGTCGGCCCCGGGCTGGGTTGATCGGCGGCTGCCGGATCAATCGGTAAGCTTGACGACGACCAGGGTGATGTCGTCGTCGGTGACGCTTTGCCCGCGGTGCTGTTTGATGCAGGCGATCAGCGCTCTGCCGATGTCTTCTGCGCAGGAGTCGCTGTTGCTGCTGATGCATTGCTGCACTCGGTCGAGGCCGAGCGGCTGGCCGTCGCGATTCTGCGCTTCCCAAAGGCCATCGGTGGCCGCGACAATCACGCTTCCCGTGCTCAGGCCGTGGATCATCTGCTCGCCGTATTCGGTTGGGTGCATCACGCCGAGCGGCAGACTCCCGGAGCTGAGCTGGTAAAAATCCTGTCGGTCCGGGTTGTAAACGAACGGCGGATTTTGCCCCGCGCTGCTCCAGCGGAGCGTGCGCTGTTTCGAGTCGATGACCAGCAGGAGCATCGCCATGAAGTTCACACCGCGCGTGTCGGCGACCAGGATCTCGTTGGTCTGTTCGAGGAGTTTGGACAGGGATGATGAATCGTGAACTCGACTCCGCAGCGTGGCCCGCGCTGTGGCCATGAGCAGCGCTGCGCTGATGCCGTGACCCGTCACATCGCCCACGGCAATTCCGAGCGAGCTTTCCGGAGCAGCGCTATCGGAGAAGTAGTCATAGTAATCACCACCGGTTTCATCGCAGTACACGCTGAGGCCGTACACATCGAGGCCTTTCACCGCGGGGAGTGAGGCCGGCAGCAGGTTCTGCTGGACTTCCACAGCCAGTTCGATCGATTGCTTGAGACGCATGCGATCTTCCAGGTGCTCGCTCATTTCGTTGAGCGATGCGGAGAGAGTCGACAGCTCAGAGGTCAGGCGCTCTTCGGTGTGCGCATTGAAGTCGCCGTCCCCGATGGATCTGACCTGATCGACGAGTCTCAGCAACGGACGAACTACAATCAGTGACAAGCCGTAACCGAGCAGAAGAACAAGCACGGTCGCGGCGATGCCCGTGCGGATCATCTGCGATTGTGCTGCTTCGGTCCTTGCCCAGAGGTCCGCTTCGGGAACCGCGATCCACACCGACCAGTCCAGGCCGGTGGGGTGAAGGAACGGCTGCACTCGAACCCGGAGCGATTCGCCATCGTGATCGAGGGTGAAATCGTTGTGAGCCCCGGCGCTGGAGTTTGCGGCATCGAGATACTCGACGATCGCTCGCACTCGTCGGTCTTCGCTGGTGCGCGCGGTGACTCTTTCATCCGGCTCGCGGACCAGGGGCGCCAAGGTGGAGCTGGCCACCATGCCCTGTTCGTCGTCGACGATGTAGACCGTGCTTCCGCTGCTGATGTCCAGACTCGACAGGAATACAGAGATCTGCGTGAGACTGAGCTCGGTATCGTGTACACCGAGCAGATCTCCCGAATCGTCGTGGACGGTCAAGACCAGGCCAAGTCCGAGTTCGGGGACTTCGGTTCGCTGGCCGACCCACGGATAGATCCTGCTCCAGACATGCCGGCCGGGATTCTGAACGCCGACCCTGTACCAGGGCCGGGTCAGCGGATCGTACTCGTACCTATTGGAGGTCTCTTCAAGGACTTCTCCGTTTCGGATCAGAACATCCCGTCCGACCATGAGCCCGCCGGTATCTGGGTTCTGCAAACCCCAGACATACACTTCCTCACCCGGGTAACGGACCATCCAGGTGGTTTGCCGGTCCGGGGTCGCGAATCCGATCGAGCTGACGGTCTCGAACGCGTCGATCTGCTGAAAGAGTGTTTCTCGCCATGATTCGAGGCGATCGATGTCGAGCGATCCGTTGCGGATCAAATGTGCGTTCAGCTCGTTGATCTGGCGCGGGACTTCGATGAATTCGGTCAGCCGCTGCTGGATGCGCTGTCCGGCCTGGTCGAAGATCTGACGCTCGAGGTCGTTCGCCGCGGCTCGACCGTTGAACCAGACTATGACACTCAGCGAACTCACAACCACAAGGACCGGCACGACCATGACCAGGGGAACCACCAGTCGCATCGAGATGCGGCTGGTGAACGGGCGGGCAGACATGGACCGGTTCTTGTCTTTGGTCATTCGTTCCGCTCTATCCAGTCGGTTATTTTGCGGTCCAGGACGGGCAGGGGCACGCTGCCGCTCCAGAGCAGTTGGTCGTGGAAGTCTCGAAGATCGAGCTGATCGCCCAGTCGCTCTTCGGCGAGGGATCTCAGGCGACGGAATTCGATCTCGCCGAGCTTGTATCCGAGCGCCTGAGCGGGCCACGAGATGTAGCGGTCGACTTCCCGCTCGATGTTGGTCTGGCTGAGCGCGCTGTTGGCGAGCATGTACTCGATGGCCCGATCGCGGCTCCATTCGAAGGCGTGGATGCCGGTGTCGACCACCAGCCGCATCGCTCGCCACATCTCGTAACTCAGCCGACCGAAATCGTCGTAGGGATCGGCGTACATGCCGCGCGGGCCGCCTTCGAGTTCGAGGCCGAGCCGCTCGCTGTAGAGGGCCCATCCCTCTCCGAACGCGGTGTAGTGCTGCTTCATCCGCCAAGGGTGCAGCCCGGCATCTTCGAGTTCCAGCACGATCGCGTTCTGGATGTGATGGCCCGGCGCGGCTTCGTGCAGCGTCAGCGCGATCATCTCGTACTTCGGTCGCTGGTCCAGTCGGTAGGTGTTGGCCACGAAGTACCCCGGCACACCGTTGCGGATCGAGCCGGGGTAGTAGTACGCGGTCGGCGAGGTCGGCGCCATGAACGCGGGCATCTCTCGCACGCCGTAGGGCAGCCGGGGAAGCGTGCGGATGATGGAGGAGAGCTCCGGATCGACCCGCTTGGCGATCGCGCGGTAGGCGTTCAGTAAGTCTTCTGCATCGTCAAAGTAGAAGCGGGGGCTAGTCCTCAGGTATTCGGTGAACGCGGCGAACAACTCATCCTCCGATGATGCAGCGCGACCCGCCTCGGTCTGCATGAAATCGGAACGGCGGATCACCTCGAACATCTCCGAGCGGATGCGGCTCACCTCGGCAAGACCGATGTCGTGGATCTCCTGAGCGCTCAGATCCAGGGTGGTCATCACCCGGATCTGGTGCTCGTAGCCGGCAAGCCCGTCCACGCTGTCCCTTGCCGCGATGGTCTCGCGGCAGGCGGGGATGTATTCCTCACGCATGAAGGTGGCGAAGCGATCGAAGGCGGGGACGATGTCATTGGTGATCAATTCTGTAGTGGCATCGCGCATCGAGTCTGCATCCGGACCGTTCCATTCCACAAAGGGGCGAGCCAAAGGGTGAGCGAGCGGTTCGGTGAGGTAGGCGGGGTTCGCCGCGGCTGCCGCGGGCCTCCACGCCTCGCCCATGATCACTCGCGGCGGCACGCGACCGGATTCCATACCCGCTCGCATGTTGGATTCGATCTGCTCCAGATAGGCCGGGATGCCACGCAGGCGCTCCATGTAATCGAGCATGTGTTGCTGGGTCGCGAAGGTAAGACGGTCCGGGAGTTGTGGCAGCGAGATATGCGGCCCCCACATCTGCGTCGCGGGAATCTGCCATCCTGCGAACCGTTCGCCTTCGAGGCGCATTGCGAGTTCGTAGGCGAGAAGGTCGTAGCTGATGCGATCTTCTGCACTGGCCAGAAGCTCCCGATCGATGCGCTGAAGCCTTTCAAGCCGGTCCGAGGACCGCTCGACCCGCTGCCGTTCCGCTTCGGGCGAAGCATCGGGGAGCAGGGGGTCAAACGACCGCTCCCCCTCCATTGATGACGCGATCGGAGACCAGGCCCGCAGATCCGCGAGATCCTCGTCCAGCAGTGTCGTCAGCATCTTCTGTGCGGAGGGGCTCGCGCGCTCGGCTTCGCTGTTGAACGCCGCGAGCGTCGATACGAACAATGCCAAGGATGCCAGGAGACCGAGGTCAAGCATGCGGTCAGGGTATCGGATCCGCGTGTCGACCGAGATCCACCGCTGGTGACATGCGCCGTTCAGAGACGGGCGCGATTTGCAGCGTTCACCAACTCCCGAACCCGTTTCTCGTCCGGAGGATTCTTCCAATCCCCATCTCGCTTGTACCAGCTCCCCACAATCACCGCGTCGGCGTATTCGAACATCTCCCGGATGTTCTCAGGGGTCGTGCCGCTGCCGATGGCCAGAGGGAGCGAGGTCGCGGTGCGCACGGTCCGCACATCATCGACCTTGGTCGGGCGCCCGGTCGCGGTCCCGGTGACGATCACGCCATCGGCCCGGAAGAATTCTGCCGCGCGTGCGGTTTCGGCAAGATCGATGTCGGCGGTGATCGCGTGGCTGGAGTGCTTTTTCTTGATGTCGCACAGGATCTTCACATTGTTCGCGCCGATCGCCGCTCGGTATCGCAGAAGGGGGCCCGCATCGGCAGTGTCGAGCAGGCCCTCGTCCGCGATCGCGGCGTACACGAAACCCTCGGCCCGGATGAAGCCCGCTCCGCTCGCGTGCGCCACCGAGAGCGCCGCCCGGTTGGCTCCCGCCAGCACCTGCACACCAAGCGGTATCTCGTCACCGATCGCGCTGCGCACCTCGATCGCCGCGGCGGTCATTCCCGCGACAATCTCCGGCCCCACCTCGCGCTTGAGGTACGGCGCATCGTGCATGTTCTCGATAATCACGCCGTCGAACCCGCCGGAGATCAACTGTTTCGCCTCAGTCGCGGCGGCCTTCGCGATCTTCGCGGCCGATCGACCGTCGCTGGCTGGCGTGCCCGGCAGCGCACCGACATGCACCATCCCGATCAGGGCCTTGGTCACTCCGAACAGCTCGATATGTTCCGCGCTCACGATGCAATCTCCTCTGCCATGGCCATAGTGTACGCTGAGCCCACACCATGCCGTCATCTCAGGAGAATCCGGTGCCAGAATCGACCTCATCCATCGCCCGCACCAGCCCCGAACTGCTCTCGGCGGCCCGTGGTGACACGCCCTGCGATCTCGCGCTCACCGGCGCCTTTGTGCTCAACGCGTTCACCAGGGAGTTCGAACACCGGGACATCGGGATCAAGGGGGGGAGGATCGCGCGAGTCACCGAGCGGGGGGCCGTCGATGCCGCACGATCCGTCGATTGCTCAGGGAAATGGATCGTCCCCGGGTTCATCGATGCGCACATGCATGTCGAGTCCACCATGCTCCCGCCGTCGCAGTTCGTCCGTCTCGCTGTGCCTCACGGCACAACCGGTGCGGTCTTCGATCCCCACGAGATCGCCAATGTCCTCGGCGCACCCGGCATCCGCTGGATCATGGAAGACGCCGTCGGCGTGCCGATGCACGCGCTCTGGGGCGTTTCGTCGTGCGTGCCCTCAGCTCCTCTGGAGCACGCCGGGGCCGAACTCGGCGTGAACGATCTGCGAACGCTCTTCGATGATCCAGACCTCGCCAGTCGGTTCGTTGCGCTCGCGGAGATGATGAACTACCCCGGCGTGGTCCACGCGGACTCTACCGTGCTCGAGAAGGTCGCCCTCGGGCTCGATCGCCGGATTGTCGACGGGCACGCCCCGGGCCTGACCGGTCCGCACCTCCAGGCCTATGTCGCGGCGGGCATCTCCTCCGACCACGAATGCACCAGCGAGGAAGAAGCCCAGGAGAAACTCGCGCTCGGCCAGCGCATCTTCATCCGCGAGGGCTCCGCAGCACGCAATCTCGATGCGCTCATCGGCATCATCACGCCCGAGAACGCGCATCGCATCTGCTTCTGCACCGACGATCGCCATCCCGATGATCTACTCAAGCACGGCCACATCGACCATGTCGTTCGCCGGGCGATCGCGCTCGGGCTTCGCCCCGAACTCGCGTTCACCATCGCCAGTCTCAATGTCGCCGAGCACTACCGCCAACCCGACCTCGGCGCGATCGCGCCGGGCCGATTCGCCGATCTGGTGGTCATGACCTGCCGTGATGAGGTGTCCATCGTCCAGACCTGGTTCCGAGGCGAACTCGTCGCAGAGAACGGCGAGTACCGGGGGCCGAACAAAATCATGAGCAGCCCTCCGACCGCACCCGTGCGCTTGCCCGATGGCTTCGGCCCGGCCAGTCTTGAAATCCGCCCCGACTCGATCCCCGATCGGATACGCGTCATCGGCATGCATCCCGATCAACTCGTCACCGATGCACTGGTCGGTCCCCCCACGGTCAGGGATGGAGCACTCGTGGCCGATCCCGATGCCGACCTGCTCAAGCTCGCCGTGATCGAGCGCCACAAGGGCACCGGGAACATCGGCCTCGGCTTCGTCACCGGCTTCGGGTTCCGGGGCGGGGCGCTCGCCTCGACGGTCGGGCACGATGCGCACAACCTTGCCGTCGTCGGCGATAACGATGAAGACATGGCCCTCGCCGCACAAACCCTCTCCGAATGCGGCGGCGGGCAGTGCGTCGTTGCCGGTGGAACGGTCCTCGCGACGCTCCCTCTCCCGATCGCGGGACTGATGAGCGACCAGCCCGCGGAAACCGTCATCGAGCAGCAGGGCAAGCTGCTCAAGGCCGCGGCGAAGCTCGGCTGCCCGCACCACGATCCTTTCATGCCGCTGAGTTTCCTGCCGCTGCCGGTCATTCCCAAGCTCAAACTCTCTGACATGGGTCTGATCGATGTGGAACGATTCCAAGTCGTCCCCCTCGGCTTTGACGACTGATTCGAATTCATGCGATACCCTCTGACCAGCGAGTAAGGAGACCGGCCCGTGCGATTCGCGATCATCCGCGCAGCATTCGGATCGTTTGCCCTGTTGACCATGCTCTGCTTCGGAGCGTGCAGCACCGCTGAAAACGGCATCGTGACGGCGTTCGATCCGCCGCCATCGCGCTCGCCGGTGTACGCAAAGGGTGCGGTCGCCAGCGATCACCCCGTGGCTTCTCGTGCCGGTGCCGCGATGCTCGAACTCGGCGGCAACGCCGTGGACGCCGCGGTCGCGACGAGTTTCGCGCTCTCCGTGGTCCGGCCGTATTCCTGCGGCATCGGGGGCGGGGGATTCATGGTCATCCACCTCGTCGACGATCCGACTACACCCGTCAGCAACGATCCCATCAGCATCTGCATCGACTATCGCGAGCGCGCTCCAAGCGCGATGGGACGGACCTGGTTCGAGGACCGTCCCGATGCCGATCCCCGTCTGTCCGGGCACGCCGTCGGTGTGCCGGGCACGGTCGCCGGACTTCTGTACGCGCTCGAAACCTACGGCACGCTGACCCGCGAGCAGGTCCTCGCGCCCGCCATCGTCGCGGCACGCGACGGCTTTCACGCCGATGCACACTTCGCGAACGCGCTCAATGGTCTGCTCGAGGAATCCGGGTATCTCATCCGGGAGGACGGAACCGTCACGCTCCGACCGCGCCGCGCCGACGGACCCAACGCGGTGCAGCGCCGTGCGAACGCGATGCACCTGTTCTGGCGATTCGGCCCGGTGGAGAATCAGGGGCGGTATTCGCCGGTCAGGGTCGGTGATCGGCTGGTAAACATCGAGCAGGCGCGAGTGCTCGAGGAAATCGCAAGGGACGGGAAAGACGCGTTCTACGCTGGCCCGTTCGCGCGACGCATGGTCAAGGCCGTTCAGGATACCGGAGGCCCGCTCACCGACCAGGATCTGCGCGTGTACGCCCCCATCGAATCAGAGCCGCTGATCGGCTCGTTCAACGGGTACACGGTCATCGGTATGCCTCTGCCCTCGTCAGGTGGGATCACCATCGTGCAGACCCTGGGCATCCTGACCCGGTACGCCGAGCAGATGCGCAGCCATGTCGGAACATCCCCGCTGGACGCGCTGTCGCCGACCGATCCGGTCTTCGTTCACGCCTTGACCGAGTCGATCAAGCACGCCTTCGCGAACCGCGCCCGTTGGCTTGCGGATCCTGAGTTCGTCACTGTGCCGACCGATGAGTTGCTTGATCCGGTTTGGTTCGAGGCCGCCGCCGATCGTCTGCACCCCGACCGGACCTTCCCGGTCGAGCATTACGGGCTGAGTGACATCGGAAGCACGCAGGCGGCGCTTAGTGTGTTGGAAGACGGAGGTACCTCACATCTGAGCGTGGTGGATCAGTGGGGCAACGCCGTGTCGTGCACGGAGACCATCAATCTGGTCTGGGGTTCGCGCGTGCTTCCGGTCGGGTTGGGCTTCTGCCTGAACAACGAGATCGACGATTTCACGACACGACGCGATCAGGCCAACGCCTTCGGATTGACCCAGTCCGAGGCAAACCTGCCGGAGGGGGGGAAGCGGCCGTTGTCTTCGATGTCTCCGACGATCGTTTTGGACGGTTCTGACCGGGTATGGGCGGTTGCGGGCGGTTCGGGCGGGCCTCGGATCATCACCGGCACTTTGCAGGCGCTGCTGCATGTGATGGTGTTCGACGATGACGCATGGACGGCGGTCGCCCGGTCGCGCTACCACCACCAGTGGCTGCCCGATGAGCTGCGGTTCGAGCCGGGGTTGCTGGAGGCGGATCCGGATCTCGAAGCGGCTTTGACCGAACGCGGTCACACGCTGGGCGAGATCGCCGAGGTGGGGGTGGTGCAGCTCATCCGGCGGGTCGAGGGGGGTTGGGACGCCGCGTCCGATCCGCGCAAGGGCGGCGAGCCGGCGGGCCACTGAACGGCCCGCGCGTCGGCGGTGCTCAGTCGATCAGTCTGAGTTCAACGAAGACGCGGCTGCCGAACGGCGGCACGCGATCGGGGACCGGCACGAAGTCGAAGCCCCGCTCGGCATCGACCTCCGAGACGGCCGGGGCCATGCCCACGACTTCGGTCGCGAAACTCACCAGCCCCACGATGGTCCCGTCGATGTCGGCTCGATACGAGTCCCCGTCAAGGGCTGAGCCGGTGAAGAGCCAGCGCGTTGGCAGGTTCGTCCGCGGCTGGGTCATGAACCAGTCCCGCGCATCGGTCCAGATGAGTTTCTCTGCCTCCGGCGCAAGGCGCACCGCGATCGCCGGGCCGCCTGGCTCGCGCATCTCGAAGCGCTCGCCGGTCCAGATCAGACCGCCGGGCGCACCCGGCTCGGCGCCGATCGCGATGAGCGCGGCGTGGATGTGGCTGGGCCGGATGTCCGCCATCACCAGCGCCTCGTGTTCTCTCGAATCCGGAGCGCAGACGAGGACTTCCAGCATGGGACGCTGACCCGCGACGATCGGCACGATCCCGGCGAATCGAACGGTCTTCGAAACCCGATCGATGACGATGGGCCGGTCTGCGCTGGGCCATGAACTCGGGGTGCTTTCAGGCGTTCCCGCACAGCCCCCAAGCGGGGCTGCCATGGCCAGCGCCAGCAGGAGCCGAGTGGCGCTCATTCTTCGACTCGCTGCGGAGCGAGGATCGCCAGGACGCTCATGGCCGTGCCGTAGCCGGCCGAGCGGGGGAAGACCCGGTCGTTCCAGGTGCCGCTCTCGGCATCGCGGGTGCGCCAGAGCAGCCCGAGCACCTGCGCCCGCTGCGCCTCCCGTTCGGCCTCGGGGAGCAGTTCGACGGCTTCGGCGGCGTAGCGGTGGGCGAAGTAAAAGTAGTAGGGGGCCACGCCGTAGGGCGGTTCGTGCGTGCCGGGTTTGGCCCGGCGCTTCTCGAGTTCGTCCCAGTGCTCGGCGAAGGCGTCGAGCGATGCCCGCAGCCGGTCGGTATCGCCCTTGCCCATGCGGTGCAGGGCGATCTCGCTGACGAGCATGCGCCCGGTCGCGCCCAGCACACCCCCGGGCCGGCGCTGGGCGGCGGTGCCGGAGTAGACATACTCGCCGCTGTCTGCGCGGCTGGCTTCGAGAAATGTGACCGCCCGAGTCAGCACCTGCGGATCGACTTCAAACCCCGCCTTCTTCGCGTCCACGAGCGCGAGGACGGTCATTGCGGTCATGAACGAGGACGGGGGCGAGACGGTCTCGATGCCCGGTCGACGCGCGTAGTTCCAGCCCCCGGCCTGGGGGATTTCGGTGGTTTCGATGGCGTTCAGGTACCACTCGACACCCTCGCGGAGGGACTTGGCCGTTGGCTCGTCGAACCGGTTGCCGTCCAGGGCCCGCACCAGCATCGAGAGCGCGGCGGTGTAGCCCCAGCCGCGCACATCGTAGCCCCCGTCGTATTCGGGGCTCATCAGCGGGTGCTCGCGCGAGGCCAGCACGAAGCGGATGCCTCTTTCAACGGCCTGCCGCCGGGCTTCGTCATCTTCCCAGCCGGGGGCTTCGAGCAGGGCCTCGCACACGATGGCGGTGCCACCGACGCGGTAGCCGATGGGGATCTGGCGACGGACGCGATACACCCCCTCGTACGGCCACTCGCCCCGATCCGGGCCTTCCTCCATGGCCAGTATCGCGCCGACCGCCTGCGTCACGGCCTGCATCTGCATCTGGGGTGTCACCACCGCGAGCGGTTCCGGCTCATCCGCATCGGGCGAGGCCGCAGGTTGGGTCGGTGAAGCCGGTTCGGCGGGTTGCCACAGGGCGTACTGATTGGTGGGGGCGCAGCCCGAAAGGAGCGTGCAACCGGTCAGGATTATGGCCAAGGCGGGCCAGCGCGTGCACCGGACCCGGGTGTATGCCCATGTTTCTGAGGGGGTTTCTGGCATGAGGGCTTCCGGGCATGGGGTTGGTCGTGGCGGTTGATTCTGCCGGCAGTATGGGACCCTGCGGGCCAATTGTCACTTTGACAGCGACCTGACACGGCCTGCTGCCAGTCTGACACCGGCACCGGGGTTCGGGGCCAACCGGAGCCGTTTCGGGGGCCGTGAGCGGCCATCCGCGGTTTGGCACGGGCTTTGAAATGTATCCCGGTGCTTTTCAATCGCACACTCACCTGCTCAGGAGGTACCACTCATGATCAACCGCACTCCCTTGTTCCGTGACCCCGTTTTCCGTTCGCTCGCCTCATTCGCCAATGAAATCGACCGCGCCTGCGCGGCTCCGGTGCGTGCCGCGGTGCGCAGCGCCGCTCCGGCGATCAACATCCTCGGCTCCGAGAGCGAACTGGTCATTCAGGCCGATGTGCCGGGTATGACCCTGGACGATATCGAGATCGTGCTGAACGCCGATGAGCTGACCATCCGTGGTGAGCGTCGCTCGGTGCTCCCCGAGAACAGCGCGATGCTGCGTCAGGAGCGCCCCAGCGGAAGCTTCGAACGGTCCTTCACGCTGCCCGCGGAGATCGACAGCGAATCGGCGACGGCTTCGCTCGAGCACGGCGTGCTGACCATCACGCTGCCGAAGTCCAAGGCCGCGCGTCCGCGTCGGCTGGCGATCAGCGGCCCCAAGTCCTCGGCTGGGGTGATTCAAGGCGGCGGCGAGCCAAACGCCGACTCGGCAGACGCCTGACCCCGTTTCGATCGTCTACATCCCCGGTCCGAGACCGGGGATATTTCATTGGGGCAACACGCGACCCGGATGGCCTGCGCTCCCGCTCAGCCCGCCAGGCGCAGGGGCGGTTTGCCGGTTCCCAGCGTGTCGTCGAACAGATGCACGCGGTTGCGTCCGGCGGATTTGGCCGAGTAGAGCGCGCGGTCGGCGGCCTCGATCCAGTCTGCCGCATCGTTGCTGCCCTTGAGGCCGCAGGTGGTGATGCCGAACGAGCCGGTGACTTTCATCTCCGGGTAGCGGGGCCAGCGCAGCTCTGCGGTCGCGGTCCTGATGCGCTCGCACAGCCCGGCGGCTTCGGTCGCTTCGCTGGCGGGGATGATCAGTGCGAATTCCTCGCCGCCGTAGCGGCAGGCGATGTCGTACTTGCGCATCTCGCTTTTGAGCACGCGGGCGAAGGACTGGAGGACCAGGTCGCCGGCGGGATGGCCGAAGGAGTCGTTGAGCGCCTTGAAATGGTCCAGGTCGCACATGACCAGCGACAGCGGTTCGCCGGATCGGCTGGCCTGATCGATCTCTGCGGTGAGCTGTTGATTGAGGTGGGCCCGGTTCCACAGCCCGGTCAGGCCGTCGATGTGGGCGCGCTGGGCCAGCATGCGCATCAGGCGGGTGACTCGCAGCGAAGACGCGATCCGCGCGCGCAGCTCCGGTACATCGAACGGCTTGGTGACATAGTCGGTCGCGCCCAGTTCGAACGACACGACCTTGTCGCTGGAGGTGGAGGAGCCCGAGAGGATGATGACGGGGATCTCAATGGTCTCGGCGTGGTGCTTGAGCTGACGCAGGGTTTCCAGTCCCCCGATGCCGGGCATGTTCAGATCGAGCAGGATCAGCGAGGGCTGGAGGTCGATGGCCATGTCGATGGCCTCTTCGCCACCGAAGGCCGAGAGCAGCGTGAGTTCATCGTTTCGGAGCTTGACTCCCAGCAGTCGGTGGATTTCCGGCGCATCGTCGACCAGCAGCACCACCGGAGTCGAGTCTTCGGTGCTTGCGAGTGATGCATCCGGCGAGCTGATTTGGTGTTCCCGGTTCTGATGGTCTTCTGGATCGAGGTGCGATGGACGGTTCACGGTGACGATCTCCTCCGTGCCCAGATCGGCACTCATCGATTCGGCGCGATCAAGCCCGTACCCGCTCAAGCAGTCGGGTCAGCTCATCGATCCGATCACGAACATCGTCCAACGATGCCTCCCGCTTCAAGGGGGCTTCGACACTGGCGGCGGCTTGCCCGACCGACTCAAAGCCATAACCGGCACAAGCCCCCTTCAACTGGTGGGCCAACCGCTGGACACCCTCGCGGTCCCCGGATTCGCACAGCGCGCGAAGCGCTGCGAGTCGTTGGGGAACCTCATCCACGAAGTAGGCCACGAGTTCAGCCATATCGGGATCGTCCGCGAACGAACTTCGGAGCGGAGATGCCGTCGGCAGAGCGAACGAAGGGAGCTTGGAGTCTGGCATGGCTGGTCCTGAAGAGGTACGGGTCACGGGGAGAAGTTCGCTGAAGGGCGCCACGGCTTCCAAACGAAAGGATCGGCGTGGTTGCGTCGGGGCTGGAGGGATCCTTGCGAGGTTCTGGAATCTTCTCGCGTGTGATGGGAGATTTCTGGGCGTCCCGCGTGTCTGCGGAATCCCCGGTATCGGGAGAAACCCGGCATTTCGCGCAGGTCCTGTCGATGGTTTCGAACCCGTGAGTCGGCTGGTTCGTACATCGATGCTGCCGGTGATTCTTTGCGTTCTGTTCATCTCCTGAGGATCGTGACGATCATGATGATCGGGTACTCTTGGGGGGGTGGAGGAGGCCGATGTCCCGATTGTCAGGGGCTGGAGGTCGACTCCCCATGGCTGGATCGCATGATTGCAGGAGTTTCGTGTGTGCCCGCCCGATGCAGGGCGGACAATCCCTCTCTATCTCCCGTTCTCGTGAGGATCGACCATGCAGCGCCACACCACTTCGCCGCGAACCCGACTTCGTCCGGGCCTTCGCCGCGGCCTGACCCGCGCCTCGGCCCTTCCTGCGGCTCTTCTGACCGCCTCCTCGCTCCTTCTTGCCGCCGCTCCGGCGTCCGTGGCCCAAAGCGGGGGGTGGGAGCACTACGAGATCGGTGAACCGAGGGTCATCACGCTGAACTTCGACACGGACCTGCTGGCCTGGGATCTGTGCTGGTCGGACCACACGGCGATGGCCCGGACGCAGGTGGCGAACGCGGCGGTCGCGCAGATGAACGATCCCGCGCGGCTGTATGTGATCGATATGCCCGGCCTGCCGCCGTTCTACCGGCGCACCAGCAACGCCCCGATCTGGTACGACCTGGTGGGCGAGCAGATCACCTCGAACAATGTGCTGCCGAACCGCTGGAACTACCACCTCGATGTGGAGCAGGCGCTGATCGACATCGCCGCCCAGATCCGCGAGCATCGCCCCGGCGCGAAGCTGGCGTTCAAGAACTTCGAGGTTCAGCCCCTGCACAACCGCCCCGCGGCGTACACGGAGCTGGGCGAGGTCCAGGATTTCTACATCACGGACCGGACGATCTACCTGAACCATGTCGGGCACATGCTGAACCACGCGCTGAACAGCGCGTTCTACCGTGCGCGCGTCGACTTCGCGAACGAGGCGAACAACTGGCTGGTGTTCCCCGACTCTGGCGGCAAGTTCGCGTTGGCTTCGAATAACGGCCTGGATTGGCCGCCTGCGGAGTTTGAGCCGGAGATTTTGGCGCTTTGGGGTGGGGATGATGAGCCGGAGGGAGGGGGGCCTCAGTACCAAGATGGTGATTTGAATGACTTTCCTCTCATTCTTCCCGGCACTGGATGGAGCGGCCCTACAGAACAACCCTCCCCGATCGGGAGTCCCTCCGCGAATGGATACGACGCGACTGCGATTGCCCGCTGGGATGTCGTGCCTCATCAGGTGATCGATGAGCCCTTCACCGTTGGCATCGTTGCTTTTCACATGAATGAGATCGACCGCGTGGAGTTTTCGGCCGAGGGCGGCCCGTGGGTTGCGGTTGATGAGATGAAGTACAACCCGCGCACTCAAGTGTGGGAATACACCGCGCTCATTGACCCCGCGGCGTACCTGGATGGTCAGATCGAAGTCCGCGCCATTGCGTATCCCGAGGTTGGTACTCCCCGTGTGCTTGAGCCGCTTGTCCTCTACACGAACGCCGGTGGATCGATTCCAAGCCCTGAGGTGTATGTGGCGATGAGCGGGAACGATCAGACGGGAGACGGGACGCGGGAGAATCCATTCAAGACGATCTGGAGAGCCATTCTCTCCGCCGGGCCGGTCTTGGACAATGTGACCGTGTTTCTCGAACCTGGTGTGTATGAGTATAAAGGGGATACCTTCCCACAGCCGTCCGCAGGGATCGGTTGGACGACGATCGCGCCAGCGCCCGGCGTCAGTCGCGATGATGTTCAACTCGTTCGGGGTGAGCGCAGAATTCGAGTAGATAAGATTCGGTTGAAAGATCTGACGCTTGATCAATCGAATGGCTGGCAGATCATTTCGTACGCTGATATGGGCTGGGACATCTGGCTCGATCGTGTGCGAGGAGAGGGCCAAGACCAGTTGACCGGTAGCCCGTTCGGCTCCGGATTCGCGAATGTGTTCGTGACCGATTCTCAGTTCTCAAGGTACCGAGATGGCATGACAAGCGCAACGCTTGTGCGGGGCGTCGAACTGAATCAACTTGGATCTGATGCCTTTCAGAACGTTCGGATGGTTGTCAACTCGAGCGTAGACACCATGGATCGTCTTGATTCGAGCATGCATCCGGATGTGTTCCAGTTGTTTGGACCATCGCGCGATATGGAAAATATCATCCTTTATAATGTAAAGGCAACTCGTACGAGAGCCCAAGGGATCTTCGTGTCGGGCGTGCAGTCCCTCCGAGACTTCGCTGTTGTGAACGTATCCATCGATAAAGAAGACGGCGTTTGGACGAGTCAGATCGGGGATGTGCCGATCCGTCATATGGTGTTCAGACATGTCTCCATCCCGAACATGACGTGGGGATGGGGATCCGATGATATTCAGGATGTCTCGATCGTCGGCTGTCTTTGGAGAAAAGTCATCCTGATGCCGGCTAACGGGAATTCGCCCGTGCTCGAATCGACTTGGTTCAGGCATAATCATTTCATCGATGGATCGAGCTTCGGGGCGATCGTTCTTGGAGCTGACGCGAGTGTGGGTGACGCACAACTCGTGGAATCCGCTCTGGGTGAATTCAGTCCGGCCCCTATCTCGCCCTTGCGATCACGCGTCCCGAGGATGGCCGCAGTTGATATGAACGGGAATGAACGCGCCACGATGTCAACCATTGGTGCGCTGGACTGACGGCTTCAGTCTGCGGATGTTTCGAGTCAACAGCCGCGATGCGTGTTGGCTCGACGTTCGAACATTGACAGCGTCCGGTGAATTCGCGGGATCATCACGCAGCGTCATTGGGCGGGCATGTCCGTCTCGCCTGTGGATAGATGGTTGGGATCTCGCATTTCTGTATCACTCAGGTGCTTGCGAGCCATCCTTCTTGCTCAATCGTCGGCGCGTGTACTGAGGAGCAATCGCCGACACCAAGGCGGCCATCGCATCTCTGCGACGCGGCCGAAGATAGAGCGATCTGCGAGCAAGCTCTCTAGAAAGACGGTAGTTCCCATCGCTGGCCGCAAATTCTGCTTCGCGGCGTAGGTAGTACGCCAGCATTCGATCGAGTTGCCGCTTGGTTTCCCTGTCCTCATTCATTGCTCGAATCGAGGCCTCAGCGAGAATCTCGGCCGTCGCGCGGGTGATGGTTCTTTGAAATTGTCGCTGCTTGGGTATTGTGAGTTTGGAAGCATCGATCTCCGTGGACCGCCACGCGAGCGGTGTCTCGGTTCCGAGGAACGGTCCAAGTTCTGCAACCCGGTAAAGAAGTCTCGTGTCTTCAGCAACCTTCAAGCGCCTGTCGAACATTCCTGCTTGGATCACGGCGTCCTTTCGGATGACCCATGTCGGAAGCCAGGGAGCCGAAGTTGGGTGTCGGGTGATCCACCCCAAGGGCCTATCGATTCGCGTAAACGAGGGTTCTCCGACGACCGCTTGCAGTTCATCGAGAGAAGGGGTCCACGCTGAATAAGCGAGCACGCAATCCGGCTGAGACCGGATCGCGCTCATCTGGAGGCGGATCTTGTCAGGATGCCAGAGGTCATCGCTGTCCAGGAACGCGATCCATTCGCCTTGTGCTACCTGCACTCCGCGGTTTCTTGCAGCGCTGACACCGGCGTTCGATTGGGCGATGACCCGGATGCGGTCTCCGAATTCATCGCGCAGTGCTTCGGCGGTGCCGTCTGTGGAGCCGTCATCGACAATGATGATCTCCAGCACCGTGTCCGATTGCGACAGGACGCTCCTAGCAGCGTTCCGCACCTTCTCGCGACGGTTGAAGGTGGGGATCACAACTGAGATGTCGTTTTCCTGATTCATCTGAAAGTCAGCATACGCGCGGACCAGTATGCCCGGCGCCAAAGGATAAGTTCGCTTCGGCCCAGCTCCAAAACGCTTCGGAGTGCTTCCCGGTCTTTGGCACGACCAGCGCTTCCCGCTGCTATGGCCGCAGCTCGGCGTCTGAGCCATCTCAGGTGCGGGTCATTTGGGTACAGTGCTTTGCATCGCATGAGGCAACGAAAAAAGTAAAAGTCACACTCCGTGCGGTTCGCCGAAATCCGATCGGAGTCGCCTACTCGCATCAATGCTTGCACTTCCGGGTTATACGACCATGTGTGCTTGTGTATTGCTCGCAGAAACAGGTCGATATCATGGCGTCTGACTTGGCTGGAATCGAATCCGCCGCATTCTTGGTATCGTTGCTTGCTGAGTACCAGGGTCGCCATTGGGAAGTATCTGGTTGGTGCAAAGAGCTCTGTAAAATCGCGATCGCTCAAGTTGCTGCGTACCTCGTCAAAAGGAAAGCCGTTTTCGCGAATCGGGTTCTTTGGCCCTGAGTCTGTCCGGAAAAAGTGGCGATGGGCAAAATATGCCGCGTCTCCCGTCGTGTTTAATACTTCTTCAGCGGTTTGAAGATGGGTTGGCATCCAGAGATCGTCGGAATCCAAAAACGCGAGCCAGTCTCCCTTGCTCTGTTCGATCCCGGCATGTCTAGCCGCAGCGGCGTTGCCAAAGTCGGTCTGGATGAGCGTAACATTAGGATAATTATCGCGTATGAGATCCGGGGTGCCATCGCTGGATCTATCGTCGATGACGATCACTTCGTCCGCACGGCGGCTTTGAGCGCGAACGCTCTCCAGAGCGTCGGCCAAGATGTGCCGTCGATTATGGCTTGGGATGATGACAGAAATTTTCACTGGGCAGCTATACTTTGAATGAATGTGACATCAATGCGAGAATCGGTGGGCTTCGTCTATTCCAGCAAGAAGACCTTTGTCGCGACTTGAATAAAATCGGAGTTGGAAATTGCGTTCTTCCGGGGTCGTAGAGCGAGGTTTGATGGGACGAAGTTTGTTGCGTAATCGGATCACCAGTTTCGAGCGAACAGGCCGACGGACAAGTGCGCTCCGATTGCCAAGGCCGAGTACATGCTCAACGGCAACACGATACGCCCGCTCTATCGCCCATTCCTCCGAGCATCGTGAGGCTGGCACCCAGTGCCACAACACCGCATTCGGCAGGCACCACGGCTCGCAGCCCCGCTCTTCCAAAAGCCGTTGCATCGCGCTCTCCTGACCCGTCGCTCCGGTCGGCGAGCCAGGTCCACGGTTCGGATCGAAACCGCCGGCTTCCAAAAAACGAGCTCGCCGTATGACCATCGAGCAAGTTGTCCACCCCGGATTGCGTGCTGCGTACATGCTCAGAAACTGATCCGAAGTCAGCCGGGTGCACTCGGCCTTCTCGCGCAGTGGGTCTACCGAGCAGAACTTTTTTGAACTCTCGAAGTAATGCCCGTAATGCCCGATGAACGCCACATCCCCGCTTGGGACCAGATGTTCCATCGCACGACGGAGATGGCCGGATTCCCACCAATCATCCGCGTCCAGAAACGCTACATAATCACCCGATGCTGCGCGAACCCCTTCGTTTCGAGCCGCGGCAGCGTTACGATGCTGGGTATTGATCACATGGATATCCGGCGAGAATGCACGCACGCGTTCTTCCGTACCATCTGTCGATGCGTCGTTGACCACGATGACTTCGTCGGGTTGCCGTGTCTGCGCAAAGACGCTCTCCAGCGACTCCGCGATCCACCGCTCGGAATTATGAGCCGGGATAACCACCGAAATCTTCACGCCCGCTCCTCCTCAACCCCATAACATTCAGCAACCATCGAGCCGATCCGATCCCAACTCCATCCCGATGCCCGGTCGCGGGCTTGCTGTCCCATCGCGGCCAACTCGTCCCGGCGAGGCCCGACCTGCGACAGTGCGCGTGTGAGACCCTCGCGTGTTCCGTCGTAAG
>CBFGVX010000008.1:0-61888 GCA_965652425.1 uncultured bacterium
CCGCGAGCATCTGGCGGGCCTGGCGGAAGATCCACGGGTTTCCGATGCAGCCGCGGGCGACCGAGACGGCGTGGACACCGGTGTAGGCGAGCATGCGGAAGATCTCGTCGGCGTCCCAGACATCGCCGGAGCCGAAGATCGGTCGGTCCGGGCGGGCCTCGACGAGGGACTTCAGGAATGGCCAGCGGCTGGGGCCGATGTACTTCTGCTCGACGGTCCGGCCGTGGACGGTCACGAAGCCGTAGCCCATCTCGTAGGCGGCGTCGAAGATGCGAAAGAAGTTCCGCTCCGCGTCTGGAGAGTCGTCGAAGCCCCGGCGCATCTTCACGCTGGTGACCTGCTCCGGCGGCAGGGCATCACGGACCGACTTGAGGATGTCAATAGCGCCTTCGGGCTCGCGCAGCCAGTGCCCGCCCCGGGCCTTCTTGGAGATCTTCTTGACCGGGCAGGCGAGGTTCACATCGATGGAGGCGAAGCCGGGGGTGTCGTCGTCGGGGGTGACCTGCTTGCCCTCGGGTGCTCCGGCGAGGCCTCGCTGGGCGAGCTTGCGGTACTCGTGGTTCGGGCGTTTGGCCTGCTCGACCATCTTGACCGCCGCGGCGGCCATCTCGTCGGGGTTGGAGCCCATGATCTGGCCGACGAGGGGTGTGTCTTCGCTGCCGCCGGGGATGTTGTCGGCGATATCGCCGAGGTCGGCCTTGGCGAAGCCCCGACCGCCTGCGATGAGCGTGCGATCGAGCAGGGCCTCGGTGATGCACATCGGGCAGCCGTGCCGGCGGGCGACGATCCGCATCGCGGCATCGGAGTACCCGGCCAGCCCGGCCTGGAAGAAAGGGGCATCAAAGCCGGGGATGAGCGCGCTGAGGCGGGGATCGGTGGTGTAGGAGGCGGCGAAGGCGCGCGGATCGATCGCGCGGGCGCCGGGGGCGAGGTGCTCGGCGGAGGCCCGCTGGGGGGGCGTCGCGTTTCTGGAAGCGGTTTCGCAGCTCATCTCGGGTACAGTATCCGGGCGGAATGCCCAGATCGCTGATTCGGGGCCCAGTCTTCGCTGTAAAGAGGAAGCACGGATGACAGGACGCATGGCAGCGGCAATTCTGGTGGGTTCGGCACTCCTGATCAGCCCAGGTTGCTCGACCGGTGAACGAGCAGGTTCACTCGACAGCGGGCGGCTTTACCCCGCCGAGAAGCCCCAACGAGAAGTCCTGAACATCCAGCTGATCCGCGATATGGACCAGGTGACTCTGACGAACACCACCGCCAGGCCGTTCGGACCCACCGTCATCTGGTTGAATCAGGAATTCTGGCAGGAGATTCCCGGCTTGGAGGTGGGGCAATCGCTGCGGCTGGATCTCGGGGAGTTCCGCAACCAATACGGCAAGAAGTTCCGGGCCGGTGGTTTCTTCGCGACCGAGAGGCCGAAGAATGTGGTGTTGGCCCAGTTGGAAACGCCGGACTCCGATTCGCTGCTGGGGCTTATCGTCGTCGATGGAGAGGCCGTACGGTGAACCTTTTGTGCTCCTGACCGTCTGAGTCAGCAGAGACTTATCGCTCAGGACCGCTCCGAACCGAGGTATCGAGTTGAACAACCACACGAGTCAGGAGCGCCAGCGCAAACGAGGGACACGGTCCCGGCGTGGTCACATCGCTGCGGGCAGTGGATTTCTGGCGGCGATCGTGGTTCTCGGAGGCGGCGGCCTCGGCATCGCTCCGCTCTTGGGCTCTTCGCAGGTTGAACCGACGGAGGAGAGCGAAGCCCCGCTGGACGAGATCTCGCTGGATCCGGATTCGGTTCCTGAGCTCGGCGACGATGTACGGGTCGTGATCGACGATGGGGAGTCCTTTGTCGATGGATCGCTCGAAGCCGCGACCGATGAGCAGGTCATCCTGCGGGTGCGCGGATTGATCCTTCCCCTGGAGCGGTCCCGGGTTGTTTCGATCACGGTGCGTCTCACGCCGGGACAGCGGTACAGAGATATCCGTCCGACGATCCGCGACGATGATGTGCCGCGCCTGCTGCAGTTGGTTCGCTGGCTTGAGCAGAACCGTCTCTACGACGAGGCCCTTCGCGAGCTTGAGGGGATCCTGCGTCAGAATCCGGAAAACGAGGAAGCCAGGCGGCTGGTCGACCTTGTGAATCAGCTCATCGTTCTTGAGCAGATCCGCGAGCGCCGTCAGGCCAATCAGCGCGAGCGCGAACGGCCCGCAGCCCAGCGCCCGGCTGCCCAGATGCCCGAGCGGAATCGGTTCGAGCCCCTGACGCCGGAGCAGATCAATCTGATCAAGGTGTACGAACTGGATCTGAGATCCAAGCCGCGGCTGCTGATCCAGCGATCGACCTACGACGAGCTGCTCAAGCGATACGCCGAGCACCCGCTGATCCCGGTGACTCGTGAGGGCAAAGCCGAGTTCTACAAGAAGCCCGCCGTGGAAATCATGGACATCATGTTCCGCGTCGGCGCTCGGGATCTCTACGGCGAGGTTCAGGTGATCGGCCAGCCCGAGTCCATGACCACATTCCGGGACCAGATCAGCGCCCGCTGGCTCACCAACCGCTGCGCGACGACCCGCTGTCACGGCGGGAGCGAAGCGGGGCGGCTGAAACTGCTCAATCGGGCACCGAACTCCGAGGCCACGGTCTACACCAATTTCCTGATCCTCGATCGCTTCGATACCCGCCAGCCGGTCCCGATGATCGACTACACGAACCCGTCGGACTCGCTGCTGCTTCAGATGGCTTTGCCCCGCGAGGATGTGCTGTACCCGCACCCGGATGTGAAGGGTTGGAGGCCGGTCTTCCTGAGCGAGCGATCCCAGCAGTATCGGGCGGCGATGGCCTGGATGCGGATGATGTACCAGCCGAGGCCGGATTATCCGATCGAGTACAGCCCCGGTGTGCCTGCTGAAGGCGAGCCCGTCGAGCCCGAGCCGGATGACCGAATCGAACGCTGATTGGGGTGCCGCTCAGGCCGTGTCGCCCATTTCTGGCGTGCCGCCTGCGCTGAGCCCGCTTTGCTACACTGGCCCGACAGATCCGGAAGGTCGCGCCGTTGGACCGCCCCGGTGGTTATGAGCTGATCCACTTTCGCACCACGAGACCTATCGCATGAATCAGAACAGCGCATCCCGTCCGGCCCGGCGTTCCCGCACCGCTCGCATCGTTTCGATCGCGGTGCTCGCAGGCATGTCGGTTGGTCTGGGCGGCTGCGATCAGAGCGAGCAGAGGTTCGAGCAGTCGATCTCTGAAGCCCGTGAGGCGGTGCTCGTGCTGACGGCGGGCGGCTCCTGGCCCGCAGCCGATGAGCAGCGTGGGCCAGCATTGCAGCAGATCATCAACGATCTGAATGAAGCGATGGGAACGGTCGAGGGTGACGCGAAAGCACCGGCTCAACTGCTGATCGCTCGCGCAACCGCCGGTCGGGCGGATATCGACATGACCCAGGCGAGGGACGCCGCTTCCCGGATCAACCTGGATCTGACCCGCGCGAACGCGATCGCTCGAGAGTACAGCACGAACCTTGCGCTGGTGATCACCCGTGTCGGGCCGGACGCCGGTGAGGCCTCACAGGCCATCGAGGAAAACATCCGCTCGATCGACGCGGAGATCCGCGAACTCCAGCAGAACCGCCAGGACCTCAACCGTCAGTTGGAGACAGTCCGCAACGAGATCGCTCAGTTGCTGGAATCCGCCAGAGCGGAGCGGCTCGAAGAGGGTGAGCTTCGCAGCCAGTCACTCGAAGCCGAGCCGATGCGCCGCGCCGAGCTGATTGCGCAGGCCGTCGAGCGTTCGCGGGCCGCCGAGTCGTACGAACTCACCGCCGCCGAGCGCGAGTTGACCGTTGACAGTCTCCAGATCGCGATCGCTCAGATCGATCGATTCATCGAGAACCAGAGGGCGCTGCGTGCGATCCAGACCAGAGGACTCGAGCGGATCTCGACCATCGACGAGGGCATCACCACTCGCCGTCAGGATCAGGTCCGATCGGCCCAGAACACGCTTGAGTCCTTCAGCACTGCGCTGAACGCCGCCATCGAGCAGTACGAGTCGGACTTCGCCGATCAGCTTGAATCTGCCATCAGCGGCTACTCCAGCGCGTCGTCCATGGCCCGGCAGGCCCGCGCCATGGGCCAGCTCGCTTCAGCGGCGTCGGGCGAGCATTCCGCCGCCGCCGCGAGGGCGCACGAGCTTCATGCACAGCTCGCGCGGCAGTTCGCGGCGAGCGCCGAGTATCTGACAAACCTTCAGGATCTGCCGTCGAACGATCGCCAGCGGCTCTCGGGCATCGCCGAACGGTTCAGCGGGATCGCGGAACAGGCCATGAACTCCGCAGCCGAGGCCTACTCTGAGGCGGCGAGCAATTTCAGCGGAGCCGGCGCGACCGCACAGCCCGTGAGCGAACGCTACGAGAACCTCGCCGCGGAAATTCGCGGCGAAGAGCCGATGCCGAGCGGCGATGAAGCCGAGAGCGGCGAGGGCGACCGGGATCCGGCCTCAGAAGGTGACGAGATGCCGGCCGACGACGCTCAGCCCAACGGCTGAGCACCACGGATCATCTTCCGATCTGGCTGTCCTTGCGAATCTCCCGAAGACGATCGAGCGTGATCTCTTCGGTGACGATGCCGTCAGGCGTTCTTCTGCGAATCAATTCACCTTCCTTGTTGAGCACCGCGCTGATGCTCTGGCCGTTGGGCGAGGGCTGCGTGATGTACTCCCAGCCGCTCATCAAGTCGGTGTTCGAGAATTTGTCCCGCCGGATCTGGATCGCCCGGTTGTTGATGTTGAAGTGGAAGTACCCGAAGTCGTACTCGACCGCTGAGTTGTCGGGGTTCTTGAGCGCGACGAGGAGCGGCAGGAGCTCAAGTTCCACCCGTGAGATGTACTCGTCGGGGACCGTCCAGTCCCGGGTTTCGCTCGGGCTGGCCGTCTGAACGCTGCTGAGCGTGAGCATCGATCCGCGCCGGATCACGGTCATGTTGATGCTCCAGGTCGGGCGATCCTTTTCGATGGCCCTGTTCAGGATCGAGATCACCTCGTTGGTGCGGTTCCGGTCGAGGAAGTACGACGCCCGCGATTCGTAGGTGATGCCCTGCTGCGTGATCACGGCATCGAACTTCACCAGGTAGCCGTACTCCCGGTCGGCGGCGGTCCAGCGGTCGCGGCTGTGGGTGGGGTCGACCTCGCCCCGCTGGCCGAGGCGCATCTGGACGCGCTGCCAACCGACTTCGGTGGCGTCAGAATCGAGGCCGGTGGGTGCGGGCTTGTAGATGCGGTAATACCGCGGCTCATCGGAGAGCACCGCCTCGATGTCCTCGTTGCTGACGGTCTCGAGGAAGTTGCGCCCCGCGATCAGGGCGGTGGCCCGCTCGGCGTTCTCCGCTTCGGGATCTTCGAAGGTCGCGCTCGCGATGATGGTCTCGTACACACGATGCGCGTTCGGGAACGACTTATCCATGCAGTCGAGCTGAAAAATGATGAACTGCCCGGGTTTGCGCCGGAACACCGTGTAGCCGGTCACGATGTTGGGATTGATCAGCGGGGTCTCGCAGTAGAACCGGCCGGCCTGCTGCCCGGCGATCGTGAGGTTCGGCGGGTCCATGCGTCGGGAGACCACCAGCGGGCTCTTTCCGCGGGCATCGTCCGTGTAGAGCTTCGGGTCGGCGCCCTGGAACATGCGCGGGTTGGCGTTCTGATAGGCCTGCAGCCCGGCCCTTCGTTGCTCTTCGAAGTTGTTGAGAACCTCAGTGATGGTGAGGTTCGTGTCCGAGGAATTGGCGTTGAAAATCTGGATGACCCAGGTGTTGTCCGGTGCTTTCAGGACCGATTTCGTGCGTCCACCAGGAACGAACTGGGTGTCGACGATCGTTTCCTCGGGGAGCAGAACGGTGAGCCCCAGATCATGGAGGGTATAGGGATCCACCACCGGAACGGGGCGGATCGGTTCCTGGGGCTGCTCGATCGCGGGCTGCGGATCGGGCGACCGTTCCTGGCCCCATGCCGGAGGGGCGGTCATTCCCATGGAGAGGATGATGCCAGCCAGAGGAAAGGGCGAGCGGAGAATGCCCGGTACAATATGGGGGATGTGCATCTTGATCGTCGGCTTTCGCTGGTGGGGCATGGGATACATGGGTGAGAGGGTTCGATGCTTCTGGGCAGAGGCGGTTCGCTCCATCGTACACGAGGAAGGCCCGATAACCGCAGTGCGGAGCAGCAAGTCCGCTATTCATACCTTTCGGCGATCGAGAGGTTCGCGCTCGGTCTTTGACGGGTCGAATGTGGGCGGGTGTTGAAAAACGGCATTTGGACGATGAATCGGGGTCTGGTGGGGTGGTCGAGTTGACAATTCCGCAGAAGTTTCTATCTTTGCCCTTCCGTCCTCGGTGGCCAAGGCCCACTCGGGGAGTCGGAGTGTGGTGTTTTCCTCTCATGAACGCATGTTCGGAGCGGGATTCCGGGGCCGCCAAGGCGTTGGAGGGTGTAGAACCCGCCTTGCTGAAGTCGGTTTCGGAGCATCTTTATGACCCTGCGTGCCCGGAAAGGGTGACGCACTGAACTCGTAGATCGGACGCGGTGATCGTATGACCGGCGGCAAGATTCGAATTCGGATGGAAGCGTACGACCACCAGGCCCTGGATGCGTCGGCGCGTGAGATCGTCGAGCACGCCAAGCGCACCAGCGCGAAGGTGGCCGGTCCGGTTCCGCTTCCCACGCGCATCGAGCGGTACACCGTTCTGCGCGGTCCGTTCATCGACAAGAAATCGCGCGAGCAGTTCGAGATCCGGACGCACAAGCGCATCATCGATATCACCGAACCCAACGCCCGCACGGTCGAAGCGCTCAACCGCCTCGTCGTTCCCGCTGGTGTGTTCGTCAAAATCAAGGCCTGATGGCCTGCTCAGCCGCCCTTTCCCGGGCGGTTTTTCGTGCCCGCGAAAGTGGGTTGGACAGTTCAAGAGGTTCCTCTGCTCGCGAAGCACGAACCGCCGCAAGGCAAACCCCGCGGCTCAGGTGAGCCAAAGGCAGAAACGGATAGATCAATGGCACTCAAGCTTCTTGGCCAAAAACTCGGCATGACCCGCCTCTTCAACGAGGACGGCGTTTCCGTTCCGGTGACGGTGATCTCGGTCGGCCCGTGCGTGGTGACGCAGATCAAGACCGAAGAGACCGACGGCTACAACGCCGTTCAGGTCGGTTACGGCGAGATCAAGCCCCGCAACTCGACCATGCCGATCATCGGCCACGATGCCAAGGCCAAGACCGCTCCCAAGCGCCTGCATCGCGAGTTTCGCACCGACGAGGTCGGTTCGTACGAACTCGGCCAAGAGCTCGGCGTGGACCTGCTCGAGAAGTTCGTGTTCGTGGACATCAGCGGTACCTCCAAGGGCAAGGGCTTCCAGGGCGTGATGAAGCGTCACAACTTCGCCGGTCAGGAAGCGTCGCACGGCGTCGAGCGCAAGCACCGCTCCGCCGGTTCGATCGGCGGGCACGCCACCAACCGCGGTACCGGTCCAAAGCCCAAGAAGGGCAAGAAAATGGCCGGTCAGATGGGCAACGAGCGGGTCACCGTTCGTTCGCTCGAGGTCGTGAAAATCGATGCCGCTCAGGGCCTGCTTCTGGTGAAGGGGCCCGTGCCCGGCGCGAACAAGGGCTTCCTGGAGATCAGCGAGCCGAGCCGTCTGTACACCAGCAAGGCCACCAAGCAGGCCGCGAAAGCGGGCTGAGCAGCAGTGAATCATTCCGCCTGACGCAGCGTTGCGTCGGGCTTCAAAGTCAGTACCACGGGTGGCCGAGCGATCTCGACCATCCGGCCCCGAAGGCCCGAGGCACGGCCGAAGGAACCGCGGGGCGACCACAAGTCAGATCTAGTGTTGCCGAGTCAATGCTGTTGTCCGCCGCGAAATGCGAGCGCCACCAGCCAAGGCGAAGCCCGGAAGGGCGAGGCGGCAGGAAGGTTTTCTGGAAGTTATGGAAATCCCCGTTCTGAACAAGTCAGGCGAGCAGGTCTCAACCCTCGCCATCGACGAGCAGATCCTCGGAGGTGAGATCAATCCTGATCTCATCAAGCAGGCGTTCGTCATGTACCACGCGAACCATCGCCAGGGCTCCGCGCGCACCAAGAGCCGCGGCATGGTCGAGGGTTCCACCCGCAAGCTCTACAAGCAGAAGGGCACCGGCAACGCCCGCGTCGGCAACGCCCGCACGGTCATCCGCAAGGGTGGCGGCGTCGCGTTCGCCAAGACCAAAACCCGCGAGGACTACCGCCTGTCCATGCCGGTCAAGATGCGTCGCAAGGCCAACCGCAACGCGCTGCTCTCCAAGCTGATCGACAACGAAGTGCGCGTGGTCGAGGATCTGAACTTCGATTCGCCCAAGACCAAGGCCTTCGCCGACCTGCTCGACAAGCTCAACATCGACCGGTCCTGCGTGGTGGCGTTGTCCCCGGACAACCTGAACGCTCGCCTGGCGGCTCGCAACCTCGAAGTCGAGATGTGCAACGCCAGCCAGCTCACCTGCTGGGAACTGCTCAACAGCCGTTACCTGGTCATCGCCAAGGCCGACCTCGAGGCGTGGCTGGCCGGACCGTCATCCAAGACCGACAAATCCGCGAGCCGGGTGAAGAAGTCCAAGGCCGCGAGCGGGGAGGCCAACTAATGGAAGCCCATCACATCATCAAGAAGCCGCTGCTGACCGAGAAGACGACCTTCGCGTCGGGCGAGTACAACCGCCACGCGTTCGTCGTCTCCCGCACGGCGAGCAAGACCGACATCAAGAAGGCGATCGAGGACCTGTACAGCGTCCGCGTGCTCGGTGTGAACACCGTCACCACCAAGCTGCGCAACCGCCGGTACCGCTACGGGATGGTCGGCGGCAAGTCCTTCAAGAAAGCCATCGTGAAGGTTCACCCCGAAGACACCATCGAGATCCTCTGAAAGCAATGACCTGACCCGCAAAGCCCGCTCCGGCGAGGCACGAATGGGTCGAAAGTGAGCAGACCATGCCGATTCGCATCTACAGACCAACCAGCGCCGGACGCCGCAACGCCTCCGTGAACACCCACGCCGAGGTAACGCGTTCGCGTCCTGAGAAGTCGCTGACCGTTCCGCTCCGCAAGACCGGCGGACGCAACAATCAGGGCAAGATCACCGTCAAGGGCCGCGGCGGCGGCCACAAGCGGATGTACCGCAAAATCGACTTCCGGCGCAACGACCGCAACGACATCGCCGGCAAGGTCATGACCATCGAGTACGACCCCAACCGCACCTGCCACATCGCCCTCGTCGAGTACAGCGACGGCGTGAAGCGCTACATGCTCGCTCCCAAGGGCATCAAGGTCGGTCAGGAAGTGCTCGCGTCCGACAGCGCCATCGAACCCGATGTCGGCAACTGCATGAAGCTGAAGTACATCCCCACCGGCTTCGACCTGCACTGCATCGAGTTGACCCCCGGTCGCGGCGGTCAGATGTGCCGCTCGGCCGGCATGAGCGCCCGCCTGACCAACAAGGAAGACAACTACGCGACGCTGGTGCTGCCCTCGGGCGAAATCCGCCGCGTGAACATCGAGTGCAAGGCCGTCGTCGGCAGCGTCGGCAACGCCGACCACGCCCTGCGTCGCCTGGGCAAGGCCGGTAAGAGCCGCCACCTCGGTCGTCGCCCGAAGACCCGCGGCATGGCGATGAGCCACAACGCCCACCCCATGGGCGGTGGCGAAGGCCGCTCCAAGGGTGGTCGCGCACCGGTCAACCGTGCCGGCACCCCGGCCAAGGGCGGCTCGACCCGCGATCGCAAGCAGTTCTCCGAGAAGCTCATCATCCGTCGCCGCAAGACCAAGCGTTACGGTCAGCTCCGCTGATCGAGGTCGGCATCGAACACGACACACCTCCGGCCCCGGCCGGATTGAACGACACCGGCACTCGCCGCTGAAGATCGAAAGGAACGAGCCATGGCTCGATCACTGAAAAAGGGACCGTTCGTCGACGAGCGGATCTACAACAAGGTCATGAAGGCCAAGGAAGCGGGCAACCGCGAGGCGATCAAGACCTGGTCGCGCGCCTGCACGATCGTTCCCGAGTTCGTCGGCCACACCTTCAAGGTGCACAACGGCCGCGCGTTCACGGATGTGTTCGTGACCGAAGACATGGTGGGCCACAAGCTCGGAGAGTTCGCGCTGACGCGTACCTTCCGCGGCCACACCAACAAGAAGGAAGGCATCAAGTCCGGCCGCTGATCGGCGTCCGAACTTTGACCATCGTGTATGAGAGATTCCCGACGGACCGAGTGCCGTCGATAGCACAGAGCGGAGCAATCCGCCGATTGGATTGGGGCGACGATCGTGAAGATCAACGCTGATAAGTTCAGAAAAGCCATCAAGGAATCGGGCACTGATGTCGAGACCCTCGCCGCGGCTCTGCCGCGCTCAGGCGATGGTCAGAAGCAGCAGAAGCTCGCGCTCAAGAAGGTCCGCAACTGGATGGCCGGCAAGGACCATCCCGCTGCCAAGCCCGATGAGGTCGATGCCCTCGCCAACGCGCTCGGCGTTCCGCCGCTGTCGTTCGCCCGGTTCACCAGCACCTTCCGCTTCGCTCGTTCGAGCCAGCGCAAGTCGATGCTCGTGGTGGACATGATCCGCGGCCGGAGCTTCGCCGAGGCCGACGCCATGCTCCGCTTCAGCCCCCGTCGCGCTGCGACCATGGTCCGCAAGACCCTGAACGCCGCCGTCGCCGACGCCGAAGCCGCGAACGCCGATGTCTCCCGCCTGGTCGTCGCCGAGGCGAAGGCCGACGGAGCCGTCATCATCAAGCGTTTCCAGCCCAAGGACCGCGGACGCGCCCACCCCATCCAGAAGCGCACCAGCCACATCACCATCAGCGTCGAGGAGGCCAACTGATATGGGCCAGAAAGTTCATCCATTCGGGTTCCGCGTCGGCATCACCGAAGCGCACCGCTCGCGCTGGTACGCCCCCAAGGCGCTGTACGGTGAGCTGCTCGTCGAGGACTACCGCATCCGGCAGTTCGTCGACAAGCGTCTGAACCGCACGCCTCCCTTCGCCGCCGTCTCCGATATCCACATCGAACGGACCCGCGAAGAGCTCAAGGTGATCGTCAAGACCGCCCGCCCGGGCCTGGTCATCGGCCCCAAGGGTGCCGAGGTCGACCGCCTGACCGAAGAGCTGCAGTACATGACCGGTCGCAAGGTTTCCATCTCGATCATCGAGATCAAGAACCCCGACCTCGAAGCCCAGCTCATCGCCGAGGGCATCGCCGAGCAGCTCAAGAAGCGTGCTTCCTTCCGCCGCATCGTCAAGATGCGTGCCGAGGCCGCGATGCAGTCCGGCGCGAAGGGCGCCCGCATCCTCCTGGCCGGCCGGCTCGGTGGGGCGGAAATGAGCCGTCGCCTGGACACCCGCCTGGGTTCCATGCCGCTCAGCTCGCTCCAGGCCAACATCGACTACGGCTTCGCCGAATCGTTCACGACCTACGGCGCGATCGGCGTCAAGGTCTGGGTCTACAAGGGCATGTACTCCGAGGAGCTCTCCGAGGAGAACCAGTCCAACGCCGCCGGCGCACGCCCGCGTGCCCGCGGCCGCCGCTGAGCCCCGTTCCGTTCAAGATTTCCGTTCCAGGTCGTTCAAAGTTCATCTGGCCAGTCTCTCTGGCAGTTCTGATTGAGAAGGTCCAACCATGCCCCGCATGCCAAAGCGAGTGAAGTTCCGGAAAGAGTTCCGGCGGGCCAGCCGCGTGAGCCAGCGCAAGGCCACCAAGGGCAACTATGTTGCCTACGGCGAATTCGGTCTGCAGTCTCTGGAGAGCTGCTGGCTGACCGCTCGCCAGCTCGAAGCCGGTCGTATCGCCGCCCAGCACTTCCTCAAGCGCCAGGGCAAGGTGTACATCCGCGTGTTCCCCGACAAGCCCGTCTCCAAGAAGCCCCTCGAGCAGCGAATGGGTAAGGGCAAGGCGGACACCGACTACTGGGCGGCACGCGTCAAGCCCGGCACGATGCTCTTCGAGATCGCCGGTGTCCCCGAAGAAGTCGCCCGAGGAACCCTCGTGCGTATCGCCCGCAAGATGCCCGTCCGCTGCCGCTTCGTCGGTCGCCGCCTCACCGTCTGACCAACGAACGCACAAGGAATCACGATCATGGACGCTACAGAAGTTCGCAAACTCACAGACGAAGAGATCGATGTCGAAATCGACCGCATGCAGCGCAAGCTCTTCGACCTCCGTTCACAGGCGGTGACCGAGAAAATCGAGAACCCCGGCCTGTTCAAGAAAACCCGCCGCGGCATCGCCCGGCTCAAGACTGAGAAGCACATGCGTGCAATGAAGAAGCAGGGGGCCGCCTCATGAGCGACTCGGAAAAGATCAAGGGCACGAAGATCGGTCTGGTGGAATCCGACGCGCGCAACAAGACCCGTCGCGTCGTCGTCCAGTTCCTCGCCAAGCACCCCAAGTACGGCAAGTATGTCCGCAAGCGGACCATCCTGCATGTGCACGACGAGAACAACCAGTCCCAGCGCGGCGACCGCGTTGAGGTCAAGCAGTGCCGCCCGGTTTCCAAGACCAAGTCCTGGGAACTGGTCCGCATCGTCGAGAAGGCGCCGGGCAACTGATCCCGCCCAGCCGCCCCCACAAGTGACCGGTCGATCGCCGTCAGGCGCTGGATCGGATTGTCAGACAGTGTTCCGCGGCAGCCGCCGCATCAGCGGGTTCGCCCGCTGCGAGTGAAGTTCGAGGTTAACGATGCTTCAGCAAGAATCACGGTGCGAAGTCGCCGACAACTCGGGTGCGAAAATCGCCTATGTCATCCGGGTCCTCGGGGGCTCGACGGCTCGCGGCAAGTTCACCCGCCGCCAGGCCGGCGTGGGCGATCGGGTCGTGTGCTCGGTCAAGAAGGCCCTCCCCGGCGCGGATGTGAAGTCCGGCGACATCGTCAAGGCGGTGGTCGTCCGCACCTCATACCCCACGCGCCGTGCCGACGGCTCGTATGTCCGTTTCGACAACAACGCCGTCGTGCTCATCGGCAACGACGGCAACCCTAAGGGCACCCGCATCTTCGGTGCGGTCGCCCGTGAACTCCGCGATCGCGGATACATGAAAATCGTCTCTCTCGCTTCGGAGGTCGTCTGAGTCATGCCGAGCCACATCCGCAAAGGCGACGAAGTCGTCATCACCGCAGGACGCTTCCGGGGTAAGACCGGCAAGGTCGTCCGTATGATCAACAAGCACGAGCGCGTGGTGGTCCAGGGCCCCGGCATCGAGGGCATCACCCGCAACATGAAGCCCACGCGCATCAACCCCGAAGGCGGCCAGGTCGAAGTCGACCGCTCCTTCCACATCTCAAATGTTTCGCCCGCCGTCGACGGCAAGCCGACCCGCGTGCGGTTCGAAACCAAGCCCGACGGCTCCAAGGTCCGCGTCGCCGTCAAGGGCGGCCAGCAGATCGGCGACCCGCTCCGCAAGGCCAAGAAGTAAGCACCACCCACAGCCGTCGGAAACATCCCGAACCCGAACGGTTTCGAACCCAGACTCCCGGCTGAACCGGGAGAGCAGAAGGACACTCAGCGATGGCCAAGTCCGCGACAGTAGACCCCAAAGACAACGGCCCGGCCGTAGCGCCGCGCCTGCGCGATCAGTTCAAGAACGAGATCGCTCCCAAGCTCAAGGACCAGTTCGGCATCACCAACCCGAACGCCTGGCCCAAGCTCGAGAAGATCGTCTTCAATGTGAACATGGGTCGCCACATCGAGGGCACCAAGGTTCCCGCGAACATCAAGGACACGATCATCGAGACCCTGACGACCATCACCGGCCAGAAGCCCGTGATCATCAAGGCCCGCAAGTCGGTCTCGAACTTCAAGGTCCGCGAGGGCTACGACACCGCCGCCATGGTCACCATCCGTCGCGAGCGCATGTGGTACTTCCTCGATCGCCTGATCAACCTCGCCACGCCCCGCATCAAGGACTTCCGGGGTCTGCCCGATTCGGCCTTCGACAAGAGCGGCAACTACTCGATGGGCCTCACCGAGCAGGGCGTGTTCCCCGAGATCGACATGGCCCGCGTGACCTTCACCCACGGCATGAACATCAATTTCGTGTTCAAGAACTCCAGCCCCGAGATCAGCCGCTTCGTTCTCACCGAACTCGGATTCCCCTTCGCCAAGCCCGAAGACAAGTAATCGAAAGCACACCGATATGGCCACCAAAGCGCAAGTCGCCAAAAGCAACCGCACCCCCAAGTTCAGCACCCGCCAGGTGCGCCGCTGCGAAATCACCGGACGCGCCCGAGGCGTCTACCGCAAGTTCCGCGTCAGCCGGATCATGCTCCGCAAGCTCGCGCTCGAGGGCAAAGTCCCCGGCATGAGAAAGGCCAGCTGGTAACTCAACCCGGCCGATCCAAACGGCCACAGACCGCATGGGCGGCGGAGGGTATCGGGCGACGCAACACCGCCGAGCCGACTGACCCCCGCCACATCAGACACCAAACTGCAGGGCACCCGCCCGCAGCGAAAGCACCGGAAGAACCACGACCATGGCGATGAACGACCCGATCGCGGACATGCTCACTCGCATCCGCAACGCCACCCGGAACCACGCGAAAGACTGCCTTGTGCTCAACAGCAAGGTCTGCCGTGGTATCGCGTCGATCCTCCAGAGCGAGGGATACATCGAAGGTTTCGATGTCATCGACGACGGCCGACAGGGCCAGATCCGCATCCGCCTCAAGTACGGCAGCCGCGGCGAAACCATCATCAACCGCATCGAGCGCGTCTCCAAGGTCGGATGCCGCGTCTACAAGAAGGTCGATGAACTCCAGCGCCCCCTCCAGGGCCTGGGCATCTCCATCGTCTCCACCTCCAGCGGCGTCCTCAGCGATCGCCAGTGCCGCGAGAAGAAGGTCGGCGGCGAAGTCCTGGCCGTCGTCCACTGACCCGTCTGTTTCTCAGTTCCGTTATACAGCTCGACACAGCCCAATAGACCAACCGGACCGCGTGTCCGAACAACACCAGTGATTCTCAGCGGCCCGCCGCGAGTAGCACCCCCGCCAACCGGCGGATGAACAAGGATCGAACCATGTCCCGTCTCGGAAAACAACCCGTCCAGCTCGGCAAGGCATCCGCCGAAATCAAGGGGCGCACCGTCCGCATCTCCAGCGGCAACGCCACCCTCGAGTTCGAGCATCGCCCCGAAGTCACCGTCGTCCACAACACCGACGATAAGACGCTGGAAGTCTCCATCGACGACAAGGACCGCAACAACAAGCAGGTCCTCGCGCTCTGGGGCACCACGCGGGCCCAGCTCCAGAACATGGTCAAGGGCGTCACCGAGGGCTTCGAGAAGAAGCTCGAAGTCGTCGGCGTCGGCTACAACGCCACCATGGCCGGGCAGAACCTGAACCTGAAGGTCGGCTTCGCCAACACCATCCCGGTGCCGATCCCCCAGGGCGTCGATGTCACCGTCGAGAAGCAGTTCATCACCGTCAAGGGCCCGGACAAGCAGAAGGTCGGCCAGTTCGCCGCCGTCGTCCGCGCCACCCGCAAGCCCGAGCCCTACAACGGCAAGGGCATCAAGTACATCGACGAGGTCGTCGTCCGCAAGCAGGGCAAGGCCTTCGGCAGCTGAGCACTCAGCCGCCCCCGCGAGCAACCCGTACCACGATCACAGGATTCAAAGACACCCCGGAGCAACACCACGCCGCCCCGGATCGCATCAAGAGGTCATTCAGATGGACAGGCAGAAAAGCAAAGCCATTCGCCGCAACCGCCGACGCGTCGGCATCCGGCGCAAGATCAGCGGGACTCCCTCCCGCCCTCGCCTGGCGGTGTACCGTTCGCTCAACCACATCTATGTGCAGGTGATCGACGACATCTCCGGGCGCACCCTCGCAGCCGCGTCGACCCGCGACAAGGATGTCGCCGCCTCCGGCAGCGGCAAGAGCGAAGCCGCAGCACTCGTCGGCAAGCAGATCGCCGAGAAGGCCAAGGCCGCCGGTATCAGTGCCGTCGCCCTCGACCGCTCGGGCTTCCGCTACCACGGACGCATCAAGGCGCTCGCCGATGCCGCTCGCGAGGCCGGTCTCCAGTTCTGATCTGTTCCGCCCACACCGTTCCAAGGGTTCATCCCGCCGCCGGCACTCCGCCCCGCGGCCTCACCGATAGCAGGTAAGCAGCCATGGTCGAATTTCTCGACGATACAAACCAACTCGAAAGCAACACGATCGGCGTGTTCCGCTCCGCCGCGACGATGGCCGGTGGCCGTCGTTTCAGCTTCGGATCGCTCGTCGCCGTCGGTGATAAGAACGGCCGCATCGGTCTCGGCTACGGCAAGGCCAACGAGGTCCCCCCGGCGATCGAGAAGGCCCAGAAGGACGCCAAGAAGAACATGAAGAAGGTCGTCCTCCAGGGCGGAACCATCCCCCACGAGGTCCTTGGCCGCTACGGCGCTTCCGAAGTCAAGCTCATCCCCGCCTCACCGGGTACCGGCGTCGTCGCCGGAGCCACGGTCCGCGCGGTCCTCGAGCTGGCCGGCATCACCGACTGCATGACCAAGTCCTCGGGATCCAACAACTCCAAGAACCTCGCCAAGGCCGTTCTCGACGGGCTGACCCAGCTCCGCTCGAAGGACACCTTCGCCGCCCTTCGTGGCGTGGAGATCGAAGCCACCGATGTCGATGAACGCATCGAACGCGGCTCCGCCTTCATGCCCGCTTCTTCCGGCGACGCCGAGAAGATGAAAGGCCCCGTCAACCGCGTCGGCGAAGACTCGCGCGGCGGGCGTGGCGGCAGAGGCGGACGCAGCGGAGGCGGCGGCCGCGGCGGCCGCGCCGGCGGACGCTCCCGCTCAGAGGGCTCCGACTCCTCGGACTCCTCCGGCTCCAGCGATTCCTGATTCCGTCCCAACGCAACCGATCAAAACGATTCACTGATTCCAGCACACATCCCGCCGTGAACCCACGGCTCAAGGCGACGGGAGATACCCGCCATGATGATTCACGAAATCACCGCCCTCGCAGGCAAGTACAAGCAGCGCAAGCGCGTCGGCAGAGGCCGCGGCTCCGGCGTCGGCAAGACCTCAGGCCGTGGCCACAAGGGTGCCGGCTCCCGCGCCGGTTACTCCGCGCGTCACCAGTTCGAAGGCGGCCAGATGCCGTTCTTCCGCCGCATGTCCAAGCGCGGCTTCACCAATGTCAACTTCACCGTCCAGTTCTGGACCCTCAACCTCCGCGACCTCCTCGACCATCCCGAGTTCGCCAAGGGCGGCGAAGTCACCAAGGAACGCCTCGTCGCCACCGGACTCATCCGCGGCGATGACCGCCCCGTCAAGATCCTCGGCGACCTCGGCTCCCATGAGAAGGTGGGCGTCAAGTACTCCATCAAGGTCGAGCGCGTCACCGACTCCGCCCGCAAGCACATCACCGATGCCGGCGGCTCCGTCGAGGAACTCGGCACCCGTCGCGATGTCGTCCGTGGTGTGGATCGCAACGCCGACGACCGTTCACCCAAGAACCTGGGCAAGAAGCTCAAGCGCTCTCGCCCCGCGGCAAAGAACTGATCTCTTCCCGGACCGCCAGCGGTTTGCCGTTCCCGCCGCTCGCATCCCGCCGGAGTCAGTGATACTGTGAAGGGCGGACCGTGGGCAGTCACAATGGCTGACCCCCTGTTCGCCCGCTTTCTTTGAAAGCCATCCGGCACGAACCCTACTCCAACCCGCACGGCGTGATCCCGATCAATACGGATCACACCGAGCCGAGGCCAGGCCGAACACGATGCTGAACGCCTTGATGAACTGCTTCAAGATCCCCGATCTTCGCCGGAAGATCATGTTCACCATCGGCATGCTGATGGTCTACCGCATCGGGTACTGGGTGCCCGTGCCCGGCGTCGATCAGCAGATCCTCAAGGACTTCTTCGAGCAGGAAACCTCCGAGGGCTCGGCCTTCGGACGCGTGGCCCAGTTCGTCTCGATCTTCTCCGGCGGCACGCTCGGCCAATCCACCATCTTCGGCATGGGCATCATGCCCTACATCTCCGCCGCGATTATCTTCCAGCTCCTCCAATCGGCCGTTCCCAAGCTCAAGCAGCTCCAGCAGGAAGGCCCCTCCGGTCGCCAGAAAATCCAGGAATGGACCCGCTACGCCACCATCGCCCTCTGCGTGGTTCAGGCGTTCGGCTGGCTGACCTTCATCACCGGCAACGGCATCGTGTACGGCGGATACGCCGCCAACCCCATGTGGTGGGTGATGGCCATCACCGCCATGACCGCCGGCACCGTGTTCCTCATGTGGCTCGGCGAGCAGATCGACAAGTACGGCATCGGCAACGGCGTCTCGCTGATCATCACCGCGAGCATCCTCGCCCAGATGCCCGGCGCTTTCCTCTGGCTCATCCAGAACTCCCCCGTCGGCCAGATCGGTTTCATCAACTCCCTGTTCGGCATCAACAATCCCGAGCCGCAGCTCACCTGGATGCAGCTCATCCTCCTGCTCGGCGCGTTCGTCGGCGTCGTCGCGGGTGCCGTGCTCATCACCGTCGCCCAGCGCCGTATCCCCGTCCAGCAGGCCAAGCACACCCGAGGCCGGCGCGTCTTCGGCGGGCAGCGCTCCTACCTGCCTCTGCGCGTGAACCACGGCGGTGTGATGCCCATCATCTTCGCCAGCTCCATCATGATTTTCCCTTCCGTTGTCTTCGGCGCCCTCGCGCAGCAGAACCAGGGCAGTGACAGCTGGTGGGCCGGCTTCCTGCAGTTCCTCGGCGACAACTTCATCATGGGCGAGTACCCCTACATCCTGCTCTACATCGGCATGGTGTACTTCTTCAGCTACTTCTGGACGACCGTCCAGTTCAACCCCGAGGACATGTCCAAGCAGCTCCGCGACTCCGGCTCGTTCATCCCCGGCCTTCGCCCCGGACCGCGCACCGCCGAGTACCTCGAAACCGTTATGGAACGCATCACCTATGTCGGTGCGGGCTTCCTCGCAATCATCGCGGTCATCCCGATGGTCGTGCAGACCCGGTTCAATGTCGACTTCATGGTCGCCTCGTTCCTCGGCGGCACCGGCCTCCTGATCGTCGTCTCGGTCGGTCTCGACCTGATCCAGCGCATCGAAGCGAACCTGCTGATGCGGAACTACGCCGGCTTCCTGGGCGGCAACGACCAGGGCAAGGGCCCACGCATCCGAGGCGCCCGCTCCTGACCCTTCAGAGCATCCCGCTCAATCTTCCACAGGCCCGGCTCATCGCCGGGCCTGTTTGTTTTTGCGGCTACACTTTCTCGCCATGCTCAACCCGCACTGGTCCGGACCGCCCATCCCGATCAAGACCGCCGACGAGGTCGAACGCTGCCGCGCAGCCGGCGCGGTCGTCATCGATGCGCTGCGTGCCGCCGGTAAGCTGTGCCAGCCCGGCGCGACGACCGCCGAGATCGATCGGGCGGTGGGGGAGGTGCTGGCCGCCCATCGCGCGGAGGGTCTGTTCCGTGGCTACCGCCAGAGCGACTCGCCGCCCTTCCCGGCCGATGTCTGCATCTCAGTCAACGACGAGGTCGTGCACGGCATACCCGGCAACCGAGTCCTCCAGCCGGCCGACCTGGTCTCCATCGATGTCGGTGTCCGCCTCGACGGATATTGCGGCGACTCCGCCGTCTCCTTCCTCGTCCCGCTCCCGGAAGACCCGGACCCGGTTCTGCTCGACATCTATGTGGAGCGGGCCCGACTGATCCACGCAACCCGGCACATCCTCGATACCGGCATCTCCATGATCCGGCCCGGCCGGCGTTGGTCGGAGATCGGGCGATGGATGGAGCACCGGACGCTGGAACTGGGCTACGACCTGATCACCGAGTTCGTGGGGCACGGCATCGGTGTCGCTCTGCACGAGCCGCCCAAGGTCCCGTGCTACTGGAGCGGCTATGTCGGCCAGGATTTCGTGCTGGAGCCCGGCATGGTTCTGGCCATCGAGCCGATGCTGATCCTGCGGGATCCGTCGGGCTGGCCCCCCGAGCCGGGGGTCCCCGGCAGGGGCCTTCCCCACCCCCGAGCCATCATCGAAACCGCCGAAGACGGGTGGACCATCCGTACCGTGAGCGGAGCCGCGGCGTGCCACGAGGAATACATGGTGCTCGTGGGTGACACCGGTCCGGAGATTCTGACCCTGGGAACGCCCCGCGTGGATTACCTGAATGAACATGGGAAATCCGGGCCCGGCTGTTCTGAGGAGGACGGATCTTGAAATTTTGTGAGTCTCCGCTCCGCCTTGCAGCACGCGGTCCGGGTTTTTGATACCTTGTTCGACCCGCCCGGGTTGTGGGACCCGTGCGCGGTCGCATCGCAGCCGTTCATGCTGCCTCGCGAAAACTGTATTTTTCCTACGGAATGGTGCGGCGTGGGCCTCCCCGCGGCTGTTCCGGTCGATTGTGAAGGCGGTCAGCCATGAAGGTTCGTTCGAGCGTGAAGCGGATTTGCAGCGGCTGCAAGATCGTTCGCCGTAAAGGCGTCGTTCGCGTGATCTGCTCATCCGACCCCAAGCACAAGCAGGTCCAGGGCTGATACAGCCGTCCCGGATCCGCTCATCCTCCTGACGCATACCCTCGGAGCAAGTAAGCATGCCTCGTATCGTTGGTGTAGACATCCCCGACAAGAAAGCGATCCGCTACGCGTTTCGCTACATCCACGGCATCGGCCCCAAGTTCGCCGATGAGATCATCGCCAAGCTCGGACTCGATCCGACCACCAAGGCCATGGATCTCACCGAGTCCGAGGTCGCGCAGGTTTCCCAGTTGCTCGACTCCGAGTACCTGGTCGAGGGCGGCCTGCGGCGCCAGACCCAGCAGAACATTCAGCGCCTGCGCGACATCAAGTCGTACCGAGGCGATCGCCACCGTCGCGGGCTTCCCGTGCGTGGGCAGCGCACCAAGTGCAACGCCCGCACCCGCAAGGGACGCAAGAAGACCGTGGCCGGCAAGAAGGGCGTGAAGGGCTGATCCGGCGCGTGCACTCTTCGGTGCACGCTCGTCCTCCCCGTTCGCTCCCATTCATTCCCGCCCGGTGTTCGCCGGGCGCTTACGACCGATTTAACATTCCCTGCCGGGCACCTCTTTGCTGGGGACAACCCGGTCGGCAGACAGTGAGACCTATCCGAGATGGCGAAGAAGCAGCGCAAAGTCCGCAAGAATGTTGTCAAGGGCATCGCCCACATCAAGGCGACCTTCAACAACACCATCGTGACCATCACCGACATGAACGGCGAAGCGATCTGCTGGGACTCCGCCGGCACCATCGGCTTCAAGGGTTCCCGCAAGTCGACCCCCTTCGCCGCCACCCGCGCCGGCGAGTCGGCCGGCTCCAAGGCCCGCAAGATGGGCATGGTCGAACTTGAGGTCCGCATCAACGGCGCCGGCGGCGGACGCGAGTCCGCGGTCAACGGCCTCACCTCCACCGGCCTCAAGGTGTCCGCCATCGAAGACCGCACGCCGATCCCCCACAACGGCTGCCGTCCCCGCAAGAAGCGCCGCGTCTGAGCGCACCGAATCACCGGCGAGATGTTCGAAAGAGCGTCCCGCCGTTTCCCGTTTGTCCGTCGAACAGAAAGTCCGGAGCGTGGATCGGCAGCCGCGCCCCGCACTGTGAATCGCCGGACCGTCACCTTTGGCACCCTGCCGAACAACCGAGGAGTCGAACATGCGTGTTCGCTGGCGTGGGCTGGAACTGCCCGCACAAGTTATCGAAGACACCCGTTTCTCCACCGAGACCTACGGCCGCTTTACCGTCGAGCCCTTCGAGCGTGGTTTCGGTACCACCATCGGCAACTCGCTCCGGCGCGTCCTGCTGTCCTCTCTCGAGGGCGCGGCCGTCACCCAGGTCAAGATCCTCGGCGCCGAGCACGAGTTCACCTCGCTCCCCGGCGTCATGGAAGATGTCACCGACATCATCCTGAACATCAAGAACCTCGTCGTGTCGCTCGACGCCGATGAGCCCAAGACCATGCGTCTGGCCGCCACCGGCCCCGGCGAAGTCACCGCCGACCTGATCGAAGCCGATACCGCCATCACCATCCACAACAAGGACCTGGTGATCTGCACGCTGACCGACGAGGTCGACTTCGAGATGGAACTCGTGGTGAGCAAGGGACGCGGCTATGTCCCCGCCGCCGAGCAGTACAAGAACGCCGCCGACGAAGTCGAAGTCGGTGTCATTCCTGTTGACGCGATCTACAGCCCCGTGCAGCGCGTGCGTTACAAGGTCGAAGAGACCCGCGTCGGCCAGAAGACCGACTACGACAAGCTGACGCTCGAGATCTGGACCAACGGCACCACCGAGCCCGAAATGGCCCTGGTCGAAGCCGCCAAGATCCTCCGCAAGCACCTCAACCCGTTCGTTCAGTACTTCGACACCGGCGAGGAGCGCGTCTCGGAAGAGGCCGCCGCCGCCGCGTCCGTCGACGACGAACTGGTCCGCAAACTCAACATGCCGATCTCCGAGCTGGACCTCTCGGTCCGTGCTTCGAATTGCCTCGAATCGGCCCGGATCAACACCGTCGCCGAACTGGTCAGCAAGTCCGAGCCGGATCTGCTCAAGGTCCGCTCGTTCGGCAAGACCTCGCTCCGCGAAGTCAAGCGCAAGCTCGCCGAGATCGACCTCTCGCTCGGCATGCCCCTGCCCGAAGGGGTCAACATTCCCGGCTGAGACGCCGCGATTCTCAGGAACACGACCGGCGCGAGCCGGACGAGGATTTTCAGCACGACAACCAGCCGGACGATTCCGTAAACCGTTCCGGCGAAGACAACTCCAGAGCACCCGGGCATTCGCAAGCGGGACAACTCTGGAGCGGAGATTCAAGCCATGCGTCACCGCAAAGGCGGACACAAACTCGGCCGCACCACCTCGCACCGCGCTGCCACGCTGCGGAACCTCGCTGTCGCGATGTTCGAGCACGGGCAGATCGTCACCACGCTCCCCAAGGCAAAGGCCGTTCAGCCCTATGTCGAGAAGATCGTGACCCTCGCCAAGCGTGGCGACCTGCACTCGCGCCGTCTGGTCACCAGCAAGCTCGGGCACGACCGGCGCGCCTTCGCGTGGCTCTACCTGCCCGCCGATGCGACCGACGCCGAGCGCGAAACCCAGCAGGCGATGGTCTCGCGGGCCGAAGAATTCTTCGCCGCGATCCCCGGCGAAGATTCGGTCGAGCGGAACCGCTACGGCGAGCTGCGCAAGTGTCCCCGGATCGTGAAGCACATCTTCGAGAATGTCGCTCCGCAGTTCGAGGACCGCTCCGGCGGCTACACCCGCATCGTCCGCATCGGCAAGCGCCGGATCGGTGACGCCGCCGAACTCTGCGTGCTGCAGTTCGTCGGTGCCGAAGACGGCCCCGAGATCGGCGGCAACCCCAGCCGCCGTCGCCGCAAGGCCGACCGGCGCACCGCATTCGCCGCCCAGGCCCGCAAGGGCTGGGGCTCGGACGCCAAGCCCGTCGCCCAGAGCGCCGGTGCCGCGACCGCCGAAGCCGAGGCGCAGGCCGAGGACTCCGGCGAGGCCGAATCCAAGGACTGATCCGTCAGTCGTAATCATTGCGTTCTGAACCCGCCGCTCGGCGGGTTTTTTCATGCCCCGCGATCACGCATCACACCGATGCTTCGCGGCACGATTGGTAGACTCTGCCCCATGCTCCAGCAGATCCAGCAACTCGAAGATTCCGCTCTGGCCGAACTCGCATCGATCAGTGATGCCGCGTCACTCGAAGCGTGGCGCGTGTCGTACCTGGGCTCCAAGGGCCAGCTCAAGGCGGCGATGGCCGGCCTCAAGGATGTACCGAAAGAAGAGAAGCCAGCCGTCGGCCAGCGGATGAACGCCGCGAAACAGGCCCTCGAGAGCGCGTTCGATGAGGCGAAGACCAGGATCGAGTCGTCCGGCGGGGCCGGATCATCCGGCGGGCCGCAGATCGATGTCACCGAGCCGGCGCTGCCGATGCCGATGGGCAAGAGCCACATCATCACGCGCGTTCGCAACGAGCTGTGCGAGGTCTTCGGGCGAATGGGCTTCGATGTCGCCGCGGGCGATGAGGTCGAGGACGACGAGCACAACTTCGTGAAGCTCAACATCCCCGCGAACCACCCGGCCCGCGAGCCGATCGACAATTTCTATGTGCACGAGCCGGGTGTGGACAGCGTGGATGCGCACTTCGAGTCGGGGGGCCGGCCGCGCATGCTCCGCTCGCAGACCTCGACGGTGCAGATCCGCGTGATGGAAGACGCCGTCGCGAAGGGGTGGGGGCCTCCGCTGAAGATCGTTGCGCCCGGTCGCGTTTACCGCCCCGACACCGTGGATGCGACGCACTCGTTCATGTTCCATCAGATCGAAGGGCTGTACATCGACCGCAAGGTCACGATGCGCGACCTCAAGACCACGCTCTTCCAGTTCGCGAAGATGTACTTCGGACCAGATGCCGAGATCCGGCTGCGCCCGAGCTTCTTCCCCTTCACCGAGCCGAGCGCCGAGTTCGACATGAAGATCCGCCTCAACCCGGCCAAGCCCGCGAGCTGGGTCGAGCTTGGTGGCTGCGGCATGGTCGATCCGGCGGTCTTCGAGTCCGTCGGCATCGACCCCGAGGAGTGGACGGGCTTCGCGTTCGGTTTCGGCATCGAGCGGATCGCGATGGGACGCTACGGCATCCCGGATATCCGTCTGCTCTACGAGGGCGACATCCGCTTCCTCAGCCAGATCTGACGCCGATCAGCCGACATCCCGCGACTGGAACAGCAGCACGGCGAGACTCAGCAGGCCGGTGATCTGGAGCACGGTGTACAGCACCATCAGCCCCATGTACCGGGCCGGTATGTCGTGTCCCTGCGTGATGGCGTCGACCAGCCAGTAGGACTGGAGATTGGGGATGACGCTCCACGCCGCGAGCGCGGGGATCGAGTTTCGGGTGGGCTGGGCGAAGAGGAAGTCGCCCTCGCGAGGCATGCGATCGACGGGCAGCCCTCCGGCGTTGATGATCGTCAGTTCCCTGGCTTCGGCGTTGTACTCCAGCACGGCGATGGAGCGCCCGTACTGGTCCGGGTCGATGACCTGGGTGGGACGGGTGACATCGCCCCGGAAGGGCTCGTGGGGCGGAACGGCCAGGGCGACGCCGCTCGGCGCGGGGCCGTAATAGATTTGGCGTCCGGGCGGCAGGTCGATGGTCGGAACGGCCGAGAGGGTGAGCGTGAGCGTGTCGCCCGGCTCGGTGATGGTGTCGTCCTCGTATTCCAGGGTCACCATGTCCACCACGGCGAAATGGTCGTTGACGAAGGCGTACCGCCCGAGCAGGTAGTTGGACATGAGCCCGCCGATGAAGACCCCGGCGCAGACGACGATGGTCATGACCTGCCCGAGTCGCGTCGAAACGCAGACGGCGAGCGCTGTGAGCACCAGCATCGCCATGAGAACGCAGAGGGAGGCCAGCAGGACCTGCGGCTGGACCACTTCGCTGATGTAGTTTTCCGCGCTGAAATCGCGAACCGAAAAGTCGCGTTCGAGCAGGAGCGTCACGCCCCATGCGCCGATGGCCAGCGGGGCGAGCACGCGGGTGGCCGTCGAGGAGAAGACCCAGCCGTAGAAGAAGTTGCCCCAGATGCCGGCGGCGGTCGAGACGATCAGGGCCCCGAAGCCGGTCAGCAGCACCGCCCAGTTGAACTCGTCGCGGGCGGTCGACATCACTTCGTGCTTCATGGCCAGCAGGAAGAACGCGACCAGCGTGACGAAGGCCATGCTCATCGCCGCCGAGACTCCGAGGAATTTCCCGAAGATGAACAGGGGGCGCCCGACGGGCTTGGAGATGACGGTGAGCGCGGTTTTGTTCTCGATTTCCTTCGAGAGCACATTGGTGGCGATGAACGCCGCCAGCAGGGTGCAGATGACCAGAACGGTGGCCAGGCCCATGTCGAGCAGCAGCTTGTTGTCCTTCTGGACCTCCAGACCCTCCTCGGTGAAGTCCATGGAGTAGGCCGATAGCAGGACATTGAAGACCTGCAGGAGCGAGCCCGCGAGGATCAGGACGAAGTAGATCGGTTGGCGGATCGCCTCAACAAAGGTGTTTCGGGCGATCGAGAGCGTTTGTCCGAACATCCGGTCTCCCGATGGGCTCACTCGGTGGGGGCGTGACCCGCTAAGGATACGCCGATGCGTGCGCACACGCAGGAAGTGTGGAGGATACGATCCGCTCGGGCTTTCGGTTCGCCGAAGGTGCCGATCCGGCGGCACATGGACCGGTCGGGGTCGGTTCGATGGCGGTCGGCAAGTTCTGCGCGTGCGGGAAGTTGCGAGATTCATCGAACCGGATCGGCTCAGATTCGTACTGTGCCTAGCAGTGATCGCCTTTGCGGGACTCGGGGTCCTGTGTTCGGTGGACAGCAGGTGCCGAACGGGCGAGAATACGCCCCGCCCCTCGGTTCCTCCTGCCCGACTCCGCTCGGGCGATGAGCGGCAACCCGATCGGGGGTGCCCACGCGTTCGTTTTCTGCCTGTTCTGCGGTGATCGCAGCATTCCATGGTCCGGCCGATTGATTGCCTGATCGGCCAAGCGAGGATTTCTCGACCCGATGTCCAAGAACGCTGACCACCTCTCGTACCAACGCGCTGCAACGATCAGTGCCTTTGGTTTGGTCATCCAGATCGTGCTGTCGATCGTCATGCTGGTCTACGGCGTCCTCGGTGGCGATCAGGCCGCTGTCTACGGGTCGATCCCGATGCTTTTCGGGGTGCCGGTCTGGATTGCGCTGCTGCTGGTCTTCCACCAGCACAAGCTCGAGCGGCTGGAGGCGCTGGAAACCGAGGCGTTCCGCCAGTCCGATGCGTCGCAGGCGTCGGTCTTCGAGGGTGTGGGTGCCGATCAGGTGGTTCAGGCGTCGCGCCTGGCCTGGATGCACCGTCTGGTGCTTCCGATCCTGAGCATCGTGGTGGGGGTGGTGGCGCTGCTGCTCTCGCTGATCCTGCTCCGTCTGGACATCACCCAGGCCACGGACCTCAGCGCCGGCTGGGGCATCGCGATCGGCGTGACCTGTGCGTTCCTCGGCTTCGTGTTCGCCCGTTTCGTTGCCGGGATGGCCCGCCAGCCGATCTGGACGCTGCTCAACGGCGGCGCGGGCATCGCCATGATGGGCGCGATCATCGGCCTGCTGCTGGCGATCGGTCATTTCCTGAACATGGCCATCGAGCAGCCGGGGCTGCTCGAATCCCTGCCGCTGATCTTCCGCCTCCTGCTTCTGCTCTACGGCATCGAAGTACTCGCCAATACGGTCCTGAATTTCTACAAGCCCCGCCGAGCCGGCGAGTACCTCCGCCCCGGCTTTGACTCGCGGCTCCTGGCTCTTGCCGCGGCTCCGGACCGGATCACCGAGTCGATCAGCGGCGCGATCAATTACCAGTTCGGTTTCTCGGTCACCGACGGCTGGTTCTTCAAACTGCTCAAGCGGTTTGCGATCCCGGCCGTGACGGTGGCTCTGCTGCTGATCTGGGGCATGACCTGCTTCGTGGTGATCGAGCCCGACGAGACCGGGTTGAAGCTGTCCGGAGGCGAGATCGTCACGGTCGAGCGGACGCTCGACGACGGGACGGTGGTCGAAGTCGCCGATATTCCGCCGGGTCTGGTCATCAAAGCACCGTGGCCGTTCAGCCGCGTGGTGACCTTCTCTTCCGCCGCGGTGAACGAGATCGTCATCGGCACGCGCAAGTCCCACGCCGCGGGGCGGCCCTTGCTGTGGACTTCTCCCAACCAGCCGGGCGAGCAGTTCATGCTCGTTCAGCAGGCCCGCTCCGACGGCGCGCCGTCGCGGTTCCGCGACCTGTCGCTGCTGTCGCTGGAGATGTCGGTGCAGTATGTCGTAGACGATCTGCGCTCGTACTACACGCTGGCTCAGGACGGACCTTCCCGCGATCGCGAGGCGATCCGGCGCGAGGTGCTCAGCACCATGGCCGAGGCCGCTGCGTCGCAGTACATCTCGACTTTCTCAGAGGATCAGATCCTCGGCCGGGATCGGGCACGGATCGCGGCGGGTCTGCAGGATCTGATTCAGGATGTCTTCGATCGCAACAACACGGGCGTTCGCGTGACCTTCGCGGGTATCGCGGGCGTGCATCCGTCCAGCGATGTCGCCGCTCCGTTCGAGGATGTGGTCGCCGCCGATCAGGACCGTTTGCGCGACATCGAGGCCGCCGAGGCCGAACGGATCTCCACGCTCGCGCAGGCCGTGGGCGACATCGAACTGGCCGACCGGATCATCGCCGAACTCGACCAGCTCGATCGACTGACCCGCAGCGGCGCCGAGCAGGAGGCCATCGACGAACAGCAGGCGATGATCATGTCCATGATCCAGCAGGCCGGCGGCGAGGCCGCCAGCACGCTCTCGCGGGCTCGTTCTGATCGCTGGTCGCGCCACCTCGGCGAACGGGCCAGAGCCATCCGTCGCGAGGGCGAACTCGCGGCGTACCGCGCTGCACCCAGCGCGTTCCTTGCCGATCGACTGCTCGCGGCGTGGGCCGAGGCCACACGGTCCGCTCGCGTGTTTGTGGTTCCAGAATCCGTTGATGTCCGCATCGACCAGACCGAAGTCGGCCAGACGCTCGACTTCCGTTCCGACGACTCCGAGGGAGGCAGCCAGTGAATAAGTGGGTTTATGTAATCGTCGGTGGGCTGTTGGTGCTGCTGTTCGCGGCGAAATCGATGACCTTCCAGGTCAGCTTCACCGAGCGGGCCGTGGTCGCGAATTTCGGCAAAGTCTCCGACGAAGGCGTGATCGAGGAACCGGGCCTGCACTTCAAGGCACCGGCCCCGTTCGCGTCCGTGACGATCTACGACACGCGCGTTCGCCAGCTCAACGCGGTTGCCGAGCAGTTCCAGCTCGCCGACAACCGCCAGATCATCGCCGATGTGAATGTGACCTGGCGCGTCGCCGACCCGCGCACCTTCTACCGCCGGTTCAACGCCGGGGTCGCCGGTCGCGAGCCGAGTCTGCAGTACGACCGGGCCGCCGAGATGATCGAGGGCAAGCTCCGCAGTTCGCTGTCGGCGGTGAGCGATTACTCGCTCGTCGATCTGTTCAACCCCGAGGGCTCGAAGCTCCCGGAACTGCAGGAGCGCATCCTCGCAGGCATTAACTCGTCCAGCGGCGATGACCCGCTGGAGGCCTACGGCGTGGAAGTCGGCAGCGTGTACATCACCTCGATCACACTACCCGAGCAGGTCACTCAGAATGTGATCCAGCGCATGGAGGCCGAACGCAACCGGATCGCCGCCGATGCGCGCTCGGAGGGCCGCGCCAGCGCCGAGCAGATCCGCAAGGACGCCGAAGCCGCGGCGGAGCGCATCCTGACCTTCGCGAGTCTGCGTGCAGCGGAGATCCGCACGCAGGGCGACAAGGAAGCGACGGAGTTCCTCGCGATCCAGGCCGAGGACCCGGTCCTCGCCGAGTTCCTCAAGCGCGTCGACTTCATTTCCAGCGGATTGGCCACCAACATCACCTGGATCGCCGATCAGGGCCTGATGGGCTGGGACATGTTCAGCAGCGAGTACCTGCGCGAGGTGATCGAGAACGGTGAAGCACGCAACGCCGCGGCGGAGGGTGGCTCTCGATGAACGAAGGCAACACGCCGACGAACCCGAACGAGCTGCCCGAGGATTCGAGTCTGAACTTCGGCGAGGCATCCTCCTACGAGGAGATGCAGGTCGAAGAACGCAGATCGGCCTCGCTGACGCTCACCGAGGAGAGCGACACCCGCACCGAGCGTTCCGCGTCGATGGCGATGGCCAACCGCTCGCTCGCCGATGCGCTCCAGGCGACCTACCGGATTCTCCAGATCGTCATGGTGGTGCTGGTCGGCCTGTTCGTGCTCAACGGGTTCCAGTCGGTCGAAGAGTCCGAGAGCGGCGTGGCGACGCGCTTCGGCGCGATCGTCAAGACCGATCTGCAGCCGGGTTTCCACTTCGCGTGGCCCCGTCCTTTCGGCTCGGTCGAGAAGGTCGAAACCAGCACAGTGCGCGTCAGCGTGCGCGACCGTTTCTACCCGTTCCTCACCGAGCAGCAGCAGCGCCTCGATTTCACGCAGATCGGCCGGGGTACCGGCAAGCTTCGCCCCGGCTTGGACGGCTCGCTGATCACCGCCGATCGCTCGCTGGCGCACGCCCGCTTCGAAGTGAGCTATGTGCGCAGCAGCCCGAGCGATTTCCTCGAGAATGTCCACCCCGACTTCGAGCAGGCGATCGTCGAGAGCGCGATCCACGCCGCGATCGTGCAGGTCGCTGCGCAGGTCCCGATCGACGACATCCTCAGGCGCAGCGCCGCCGTGTCCGAAGAGGGCAGTTCCGCTTCCGCGCGAACCGGCTTCATCGAAGAGCGCATCCGGCGCATCGCCCAGGACAACCTCAACCGCATCGGCGGGATCGGTGCGGACGGGCTTCCGGTGGGTGCTGGCATCGACATCAGCGCGGTCCAGCTCACGCAGGCCTACCCGCCGCTCCCGGTGGTCCAGCAGTTCAACGAGGTGAACAACGCCGTCTCGCAGGCCGAGTCCGAAAGCCAGAACGCTCGTCGCCAGAGGACCGAAGTCCTCTCAGCCGCCGCCGGACCCGCTTCGGAAACACTGCTTCAGCTCATCGACAACTACGAGGCGTACACCGATCTGGGGCGCACCGAGGACGCCGAGCGCACGCTCGAAACCATCTTCGAGGTCATCGACGGCCAGTACGCGTCGGCCCCGCTTCAGATCGAGGACCCGCTCACCGGTGAACCGATCACCGGACCGGATGGGACACCCCGCAACTTCGGCAATGTCGTGGTCCGTGGCGAGGTGGCCTCGCTGATCCGCAACGCCGAGCTGTACCGCAGCGAGGTGGTGAGCCGCGCCCGTCGCGAGCAGGGGCGCTTCGAGATCGCCCTCGAACAGTATCGGGCCAACCCCTCGCTGTTCGTGGCCGACCGCTGGAGCACCGCGATGGTTCGGCTCAACGAGAGTTCCTTCGTCGAGCGCTTCATGATCCCCGCCGGTTCGAACCGCATCGAGCTGCTGCTCAACGACGACCCGGAAATCGCGCGCCGCGCCGAGCGGGCTCGCAACCAGCGCGATGCCGAAGCCGCCCGCCAGCGCGCTGAGGACCGCTACCGCTGATTCTTCTTCCTCCCGAGCACGGGAGGCAACCGTGATGGGAACCGCATGACGCAAGCGCAGACCGAGCTGGATACACCGATGTCGCAGAGCAGCGGCACTCCCGTGGTCATCGCCCACAAGCTCTCGAAGACCTTCAAGGACTTCTGGCTCCGCAGCCGCGCGGTCGCCGTGGACGAGATCAGCTTCGAGGTTCGCCCCGGCGAGGTGTTCGGTCTGCTCGGTCCGAACGGTTCGGGCAAATCGACCACGATCAAGATGATCCTCGGTCTGCTCCGGAAGAGCTCCGGTCGCCTCGCGGTGTTCGGCAAGCCGCCCTCGGATGTGACGATCAAGAAGCGCATCGGCTACCTGCCTGAGGAGTCGTACCTCTATCCGTTCCTCAATGCCCGGGAAACGCTCGAGTACTACGGCAAGCTGTTCAAGATCGAGCACAAGGTCCGCCGCCGGCGCATCGACGAACTGCTGGACATGGTCGGCCTCGCCGCGGTGCAGCACCGTCAGGTGCGTGAATACTCCAAGGGCATGCAGCGCCGTATCGGCCTCGCCCAGGCGCTCATCAACGACCCGGAGTTCCTGATCCTCGACGAGCCGACCACCGGCCTCGACCCCATCGGCACCAAGCAGGTCAACGACCTGATCCGCCACCTCGGCGAACGCGGCAAGACCATCCTCCTCTCCTCGCACCTGCTCGCGGATGTCGAGGATGTCGTGGACCGCATGGTCATCCTCTACGGCGGCAAGATCCGCGCCTCCGGAACCTGCGACGAGCTGCTCGCCAGCCGCACCCGCTCGGTCATCGAAACCGATGCCCTCGACGAGCAGACGCTCGAAGAGATCCGGGCCGTGCTCGATCGTCGCTCCAAGCATCTCAGCCGCGTGCACCCGGCTCGCCAGAAACTCGAGGATCTGTTCATCAGTCTGGTCGAGCAGGCCCGCGTCGAGCGCACCGCCACCTCGGGCGCGCAGCACGGCGGATCGACCGCCGCGTTCCTCGTCGGTGCCGGCGCGGCCGATACGCCCGAAGATGCCGAACAACTGATCTCCCGTCTGACGGGATCCCAGTCCGCCGCCGAAGACGAAATGCGGACCGAGGGCGCCGCGAAGCGCGAGCAGGCACAGACCGATGCCCAGGACGCGGGCGATGCCGTGATCGACGAGCTGCTCGGAGACCTCTACGAAGACGATGCCCCCCGCAAGCCCGAGCCGTCCAAGCCGTCCGGTTCCGCGCCGAAGGCCTCCCCCGATCCGTCCGGCGGTGCCGACGAGTCCGATGTTGATTCCAGCGTGATCGAGGGGCTGCTCGGCAACTCCGACGCCGATGAGCCCGATTCGAAGCGATCCAAGGGGTCCGACTCGTGAAAATCGGCGATCTCTGGCAACGCCTCGATCTTCTCCAGAAGACCATGCGCTTCAAGGTGATCGCATCGATCGTGGCGGTTCTGCTGTTTGGTGGCGTGTACGCCGGTCTGGTCGTCTCCATGAACTCCGCGCTCCCTCAGGCCGAGCAGGAGACCGCGGTTGCCGAGTTGTCCCCGGAAAACGAATCCGCGCCGCTCACCAGAGACACCACCGAACTCATCGAGAGGCAACTCCAGGCCGGCATCGCGAGTGCGCAGCAGCAGGCACCGATGGAACTCGTCCTCGGCATCGCGTTCGGAACCGGGCTGGTCCTCTCCCTCGTCGCCATCTGGCTGGGGCTCGCCATCACCTATCTCGGCCTTGCGCTGCTCGCCGCGATCATCGCGTACCCGCTGACGCTCGTGCCGGGGCTTCGCGGCATCGGCCGGCTCGGGCTGGGCGTGATCCCGCTGGTGTTCATGCTCGTCACGCTCCTCGAACTGGCCCGGCTCATGCTCAGCGGGTCCAGCCCGCTGCTGGCGATCGCACGCAACCTTCTGAACGAAGCCGTGCGCATGAAGATCAGTCTGGTCTTCATCGTCATCCTGCTCATCCTGCTGGCGGTCATCCCGACCGTGCTCAACGAGGAGCAGCCGCTTCGCTACCGCATCCAGCAGTGGATGCAGTACGGCACCGGGTTCGGCTACATGATCCTCGCGCTGATGACGGTGTTCTTCTGTGCGGCCTCCGTCGCATTCGAGCAGCGCGACAAGATCATCTGGCAGACCGTCACCAAGCCCGTCCCCGCCTGGGCGTACATTTCCGGCAAGTGGGTGGGCGTGATGATCCTCAACGCGCTGCTGCTGCTGGTCGTCTCCGGCGGCGTGTTCCTGTTCACCAAGTACCTCGAACTCCAGCCCGCTCAGGGCGAAGTGGCCTACCACCGCGTCATCGATCGCAACGCCGAGGACGGCATCCGCGACACCACGATCCGCGGCGAGAGGGGGCAGGATTACCGCACGCTCGATCGGCGCATCCTCGAAGACCAGGTCCTCATCGCCCGCGTCGGCATCGAGCCAGACCCCGAGGCCGTGGACATGCAGCTCGTAGAACAGTTGGTGGACCGACGCATCGCCGGACTCCGCGAGAACGATCCGATGTTCCAGGCCACCCCGCAGGTCCGCGCTCAACTCACCGAGGAACTGCTCCGTCAGGCCGAAATCGAGGAGCGAGCGGTCGGGCTGGGGAGGCAGCGAAACTTCAGGTTCAGCGGGCTTCAGAGGTTCGTCGGAACCGACACCGAGTTCACGCTCCGCTACCAGATCCAGGCCGGTTCCAACGATCCCTCCGCGCTGTACACCGTCGGATTCCGAGTGAACGGTATCCCGTGGCCTCCGAACCCCGAAGATCGTGAAATGGACGGTGTCCGACAGGTCGGCCTGAAGATCACGCAGGTCGCCGCGATCCCCGCCGCGGCGTTGACCTCCGAGGGCACTCTCGATCTCACGGTCTACAACTTTCCCACCAACCCGCAGACCTTCGTGTTCTCCTCCGACGGGCTGGAGCTGCTCTACCCCGCCGGCGGCTACGAGCTGAACTTCACGCGCGTCAACGCCGTGCTGCTCATCAAGCTCGGGTTCATCGCCGCCGTCGCCATCGCCTGCGCGACCTTCCTCAGTTTCCCGGTCGCGGTCGTGGTCACGCTCTGCGTGTTCTTCGCGACCGAGAGCGCGGGTTACCTGCAGGAGGCCCTGGGATCGTTCGCGACCACGACTCCCGAGGGCAACCCGCTCCCGTTCAACATGCTCGCCCAAGCGATCAGCAGCGTCATTGTCTGGATGTTCGGCATCTACACCACGCTCTCCCCGGTCGAGAGTCTGTCCGACGGACGGCTGATCAGTTGGGGGGATCTGGCCAGATCGATCGGGATCATCGGCCTATGGACCCTGATCATGCTCGCGTTCGGTGTGCTGATGTTCAAGAAGCGTGAACTGGCGATCTATTCCGGCCACTGACCGCCCCGCACCGACGCACCCCGAACATCCGCCATCCAGCAGGCGTATGGTTCTGAGAGACCCCAAGCCCGGCACCGTTGCCGAGGAGTACCCAGCGATGAACCAATCCAGCCGAGTGGTCCAGATCGTGTGTGCGGCATTGGTACTCGTCGCCATGCTCGGATCGGGAGTGGTCGCGACGCAGATCAGCGCTGAGGCCGGTCGCGCCCAGCTCACCTACACCGACAACGCCACCGAGGGCGACCCGCCCGAGGTCGCCGCGGGTATCGCCATGGGCGCGTTCCGCGGCCTGTTCGTGAACTACCTCTGGATGCGCGCCGACCGCCTCAAGCAGGAAGGCAAGTTCCACGAGGCCTACGAACTCTCCACCGCCATCACCCGCCTCCAGCCGCGCTTCCCGCGCGTCTGGTCGTTCCACGCGTGGAACATGGCCTACAACATCTCCGTCGCCACCTCGACCACCGAGGAGCGTTGGCAGTGGGTGAAGGCCGGCATCGAGCTGCTCCGCGAGGAAGGCATCCCCAAGAACCCCAACGATGTCCAGCTCCATCGCGAGCTCGCGTGGATCTTCAACCACAAGATCCAGGGCTTCATGGACGACGCCAACCGGTACTACAAGAAGGAACTCGCACGCGAGTGGCACATGCTCCTCGGCGAGCCGCCCACGCTCGAACAGTCGTACGAAGCCGCCAAGCAGCAGATGGTCGACTGGCTCGAACCCATCGTGTCCGCGCCGGAAACGCTCGAGGGCGTCATCGCCGAGGAAATCCGCGATCGCAACGAGGGCGTGTTCGAGCAGGACCGCATCGGCCCCGACCAATCCCTCGTCGCCGAACTCGTCAACCGCATCGAGAACGAGGCCGGCCTGTCCCTGAACGCAGACCTGCTCCAGCTCTACGCCGTGCAGCAGGCACTCGACAACGCATGGTTCACCAAGCCCCTCGAAGAAGGCGGCATCCCCTTCGCCCGCGAGGGCTCCGAACTCGATCTGGTCAGCCGCGGGCAGTCCAACTCCGTCTTCAACCGCCTGTTCGACGACGAACGCTTCGCCGACACCGTCGACGAGAGCGGCAATGTCACACTGCGGGGTGCCTGGTCGCGCCTCATCCCGCATGTCCGCAAGCGCGTGCTCGTGGACGATTACAACATGCAGCCCTCGCGCATGCAGCGATACACCGCCAAGTTCGGACCGCTCGACTGGCGACACCCCTCCTCCCACGCCGTGTACTGGTCGCATCGCGGCGTCGAGCTCGGGCTCCAGCGTCTCGGATCCCGAACCTTCAACACGCTCAACACCGACCGCATCACCATGCACTCCATCCAGGAGCTCTTCCGCTCCGGAACGGTGCTCTACGATCCGATCCGCGACACCCACCTCACCATGGTCTCGCTCCACTACATACCGCCCTACGGCGAGATGCTCGATGAAGCCATCGCTCGCGGCGGCCGTTCGCAGGACGCCTCACAGCGCGGCATCACCACCTACGCCATGGGCTACCAGAACTTCCTCAAGGACGCGATACGCACGACTTACCGCTTCGGCGACTTCGAGCAGGCCAACCACTGGATGACCACGCTCCGGGAGTTCCCGGGCCTCGGCGTCAACGATCCTCAGCTCTTCGAGGATCTGGGCCTCGACCTCGAAACCTTCGTGCGCCGTCAGATCGAAGACGATCAGGATCGACTGACGATCCCCCATGTCGCGACATCAGAGGTCCAGATGGCCCTGCGCGGAGCATTCCTCAATGGGTTGCTCGCCGGCGATCGTCGCGCCTTCGAGAGCAACATCCAGTACGCCCGCACCATCCATGCCAAGTATTTCGAACTCCAGAACGCGGTCACACTCGTCGACCGCGATCGCAACCGCATGGACGAGATGCACCCCGATTTCGCGATCGCCGCGGGTGAGGTCTTCCTCAACATCCTCATCAACACCGAAATGGAAGTCTACCAGATCTCGCGCATGTACCGTCGCGTGCCGAGCTCCCTCCAGCGCGTGGTCTACGACGCCCTCACCAGCAGTTTCGCACAGCAGGGGCTGCCGCCCGAACTGATCAACGATATGTTCCCGCAGCCGCCGGGCATGGAGCAGTACCGCGTCGAACTGCAGCGCAAGCTCCGCGAGCAGGCCGAGGGCCGCAAGGCCGCCATGGACCGACTGGAGCAGCAGTGAGCAGCGCCGAGTCGTACCGGCTCGTCGGGCTTGACCCTTCGATGGGCGCGACCGTCGGCATCGCGCTAGCCGCCGGCGATGTCCTTCCCGTTCGCCACATCATCGGCGTCGGTCGCAACTACAAGGCCCACGCCGATGAGCAGGGTGCCGCCGTCCCCGATCGGCCCATGCTCTTCACCAAGAATCCCGCCTCCGCATGCCTCTCCGGCGAAGCGATCCGCATCCCGCCCGTCTGCACCGACAAGGCCCTGACTGGGGCAAGCACCCACGGCGAGCGCGAGCAGGTTGATTTCGAAGGCGAGCTCGCCGTGGTGATCGGCAAGGCCTGCCGCGACCTCAATCTCGGCGCTGTGCTCGATCCCGATGGCCCCATCCTCGGCGTGACCTGCTCCAACGATGTCTCGGCCCGCTGGTGGCAGAAGACCGGCTCCGGCGGACAGTTCTGCCGCGGCAAGAGCTTCGACACCTTCTGCCCCCTCGGCCCGTCCGTGGTCCCACTGACCACCCTGCCCCGCCCCGCCGGCCAGCTCCGGCTCATCACCCGCCTCAACGGCGAGGTGATGCAGCACGACACCACCGCCAGCATGATCTTCCCGATCGACGAACTGATCGCCGAGATCAGCCGCGGCACGACGCTCCTCCCCGGCACCGTCATCCTCACCGGCACGCCCAGCGGTGTCGGCATGGCCCGAAACCCCCCGGTGTTCCTCGACGACGGCGACACCGTCGAGGTCGAGATCGAGGGCGTCGGCACCCTCTCCAATCCCGTCCAGCGGGCCTTCAAGCGCTGATACGCCCCTCGGTCCGTGGCATCCGAACAGGGTAGGATGACCGCCCCGCGTGCCCGGTCTTCCGTGCACGCGTGGTTCACGATCCCCAGCCCGGAGCCGCTTCTTCATGTCATCCCACGGTTCGACCCAGCAGACCGCCTACACCTCCGCCAAGGTCCGCCAGCAGTTCATCGACTACTTCACCGAGCGGGCCGGTCATGTCTTCGTGCCGTCCTCGCCCGTGGTCCCGCACGACGACCCGACGCTGCTGTTCACCAACGCCGGGATGAACCAGTTCAAGCCGGCCTTCCTCGGCCAGATCCAGCCCGGCAGCCCGCTTGAGGGCCTCACCCGGGCCGTGAACAGCCAGAAGTGCATCCGTGCCGGCGGCAAGCACAACGACCTCGACGATGTCGGCAAGGACACCTACCACCACACCTTCTTCGAGATGCTCGGCAACTGGTCCTTCGGCGACTACTTCAAGGCCGAGGCCATCGAGTGGGCGTGGGAACTGCTGACCAAGGTCTGGGACCTCGACCCGTCCCGCCTGTACGCGACCTACTTCGAGGGAGACGCCGCGCAGGGTCTCGCGCCCGACGACGAGGCGAAGAAGCTCTGGCTGAAGTACCTGCCGCCCGAGCGCGTCCTCCCCGGCAACGCCAGGGACAACTTCTGGGAGATGGGCGACACCGGCCCCTGCGGCCCGTGCAGCGAGCTGCACTACGACGGGCGCGACGATGAGGACCGCGCCGCCGTCGACGGCGCGACGCTGGTCAACCAAGACAACCCCGATGTCATCGAGATCTGGAACCTCGTGTTCATCCAGTTCGACCGCCAGCCGTCCGGCCTGAAGCCGCTGCCCGACAAGCATGTCGACACCGGCATGGGCCTGGAGCGCATCGTGCGCGTTCTGCAGGGCAAGAACTCGAACTACGACACCGACCTGTTCACGCACCTGTTCAACGCCATCGAGCGCGTCACCGGAGCGCCGGCGTACACCGGTCGCCTGAAGGACCAGCACGACATCGCCTACCGCGTGATCGCCGACCACATCCGCACGCTGTCGTTCTCCATCGCCGACGGCGCCGAGCCCAGCAACGAGGGCCGCGGCTATGTGCTCCGTCGCGTGCTCCGTCGCGCGGTCCGCTACGGACGCCAGACGCTCGGCGTACAGGGCGAGTTCTTCTGGAAGCTCGTCGGCCCGCTCGCCGAAGCGATGGGGGAGTTCTACCCCGAACTGGTCAAGCACAGAGGAAAAATTGAGCGATTGGTGAAGGAGGAAGAGGTCAGTTTCGGTCGTACCTTGGAGCAGGGAATCAAAATCTTTGAGGCACTTGCGAGCGGATCTGGCGAAACGGAGTGGGGCACAGGAACTGGGTGGGGTGCAGCAGACGGTGCCGGGAACCTAGATGGTTCAGGCGGTGATATGCCTGGCGGCTTCATTTCTGGCGAAGACGCTTTTCGACTTTACGACACCTACGGCTTCCCCATCGACCTCACGCAGCTCATGGCCGAGGAGAAGGGGCTGTCCGTCGATGTCGAGGGCTTCCACCGGCTCATGGAAGAGGCCCGCGAACGCTCGCGTCAGGCCACCGGTCCGGCGGGCGGCACGAACCTCCTGCTGCCCACCGACGCCGTCGCGCGCCTCAAGCACCTGAACATCAAGCCCACCCGCGACGGCGACAAGTTCCACGCCAAGCAGGAGTCGGGCAACATCAAGGCCATCTGGAACGGCACCGACTTCGATGAGCACCTCTCCACCCGGAGCAGCGGCGTGAACGCCCGCTACGCCGTCGTCCTCGACAAGACCTGCTTCTACGCCGAGATGGGCGGCCAGGTCGCCGACTCCGGACGCCTGCGCGTCTCCCGCCCGGCGGGCGGCAGCTCGCGCAGCGGCGAGTTCGAGGTCGAGTCCGTCCACAACTGCGGCGGGTTCATCGTCCACATCGGTCGCGTCAAGAAGGGCGAGCTGCGCGTCGGCGACGGCGTGATCGGCGAACTCGACCAGAAGCGGCGCAACGGCATCGAGGCCAACCACACCGCGACGCACCTGCTCAACCACGCGCTCCGCGAAGTCCTTGGCGACGGCGTCGACCAGAAGGGCTCGCTCGTCGCGCCCGACCGGCTCCGCTTCGACTTCTCGCACGGCAAGCCCCTGACCGACGAACAGACCGCGCGCGTGCAGTCGCTGGTGCAGAAGCAGATCGACGCCGATCTGCCGGTTCACGCCGAGACCGTCCCGCTCCAGCAGGGCAAGCAGATCAACGGCCTGCGCGCCGTCTTTGGCGAGACCTACCCCGACCCGGTCCGCGTCGTCTCCATCGGCGCGCCCATCGCGGACTTGCTCGCCGATCCGGCCAGCGCGAAGTGGCGCGAGTTCGCCATCGAGTTCTGCGGCGGCACGCACCTCGCCTCCACCGGCCAGGCCGAGGCCTTCATCCTCACCGGTGAAGAAAGCGTGTCGAAGGGCGTGCGCCGACTCAGCGCGATCACCGGCCCCGGCGCGGCGATGGCCCGCGAACGCGCGACCAAACTCTTCTCCCGCCTGCGCGGTGCGGCGGAACTCCCCGTCGCGCACCTCAGCGCGGAGATCGCCGAGATCACCGAGGACATCGACCGCAACGAGCTGCCCCTCGTCGCGCGCAGCGAGATGCGCGCGCTGATCGAGGTGCTGCAGGAGAAGATCAAGGAAGCCAACAAGGCCAAGGCCGCGGCGGGTCGCGATCTGGCCGTTGCGAAGGCCCGCGAGATCGCCGAGCAGACGACCGCCACGCTCATCGTCGCCGAGTTGCCCGAGGCGGGCACCGACCGGCAGGCCCTGCTCGCCGCGATGGACGCGATACGCTCGCGTCACCCCGAGAGCGGCGTGCTGCTCATCGGCGTGGACGAGGGCGAGGACAAGATCGCCATCGTCGCCAAGGTGCCGGACTCGCTGATCAAGCGCGGGCTCAAGGCCGGCGACTGGGTCCGCGCCGCCTCCGAAGCGTGCGGCGGCAAGGGCGGCGGCAAGCCCGACTCTGCACAGGGCGGCGGCACGGGCGCGCGACGCTCGGGCATCGTCAACGACGCCGCGAGCGACTTCGCCAGATCCGCGATCAGCTCTTGAGCTTCTGCAGGGTCTGGATCAGCATCGGCTGCGCGTTCTTCAGCGAAGCGAGGGCTTCCTCGAGGTGCCCGTCCGCCGCGGCGGACCACGCCCGGTTGAGCTGCCGCTCCATCGCTGCGAAGTGGTCCATCAGTTCGGCGTAGCCCGCGAGGCCCATCCGCCCGACCAGCGCCGGACGATCCGCGACGAACGCGGGAACATCGTCGCGCTGGATGTTGCCGACGCGGTGCACGATGGCGTCGAGTTTGTCGTCCTCGGTGCGGGCCTTGTCGAGATCCTTTGAGAGCTCGTCCAGCCGCCCCGACAGGCGCGCGAAGACCGTGCGGGCGTCGGCGGGGTTCTCCGGTGCGCCCTCGACCAGCGTGTTCGCCCGGGCCAGTTCCGACTTGCGCTGGTGACGGACCAAGAGTGCTCCGCCGATCAGCCCCGCGCACGACAGCAGGAACAGCCACCAGTGGGGCCAGCGGAAGAAATCGAACCGATTGACCTTCACGAACTCGACATCCTGCGCTCGAAGGAGTTCGAGCAGGTCCGCGTTCAGCGTGTCGCCCTTGCGCCCGATCGGCTTGGGGTTCTCGGCGTCGGCGAGTTTCTTCTCGCCGGTGGGGGCGCTGTCGCCCCTGGGCACCACGATCGGCTCGCGCTCGGGCTCATCGGGCTTGAGCGGATTCTCAGCGCGCTTTTCCTTGCGCTCATCGATCGCTTGGTGGATCTCACCGAGACGCTTCTTGAAGTCGTCGTCGGCTTTGGCGGGCATGAACGACCCGGCGGGCGAGGTGAGTTCGAGCCCGATCAGCTTGTCGTCGGGAGCATCGACCGGCGCGAGGTACGCCGTGGCGCTCGCCAGCGAACCGGCGATGACCGACAGCGTGATGATGAGGTAGGCGATGAGTTTCATGCGAGAAGCTCCGCAGCGGGAGGATGGAACGGAACGATCAGCCGCCGACCAGCACGATGGCGTTGACACCTAGGGCAAGCACGGCGTCGCCGACGATGAAGCCCGCCGCGAGCGGCACGCCCCATTCCTCGGCCCAGCGCGGCCCCTTGGCCTTCGAGACGATCATGTTGATCACGCAGCCCAGTCCGTAGGTGGCGATGTAGTAGAACGGCAGGTACATCGACAGCCCGACCAGAACGCCCAGCCCGGAGAACGCCCCGAGCCCGAGCAGCGCGCCGAGGATCGTGCCGAAGCCGTACAGGGCGTAGGGCATCGCCCCGCCCTGCCCGCCGGTGATGATCGCCTGCAGCGCCTGGGCCTGCGGGGCGGAGGTGTCCGTGCCGGGTCCGATGGGCACGCCGAACTTCGCCTGGTTGCCCACCACGATCACCAGCAGCACCACCATGGTGATGACCGGGCCGATGCCAGTGAAGATGAGTTCGACCGTCTGCTGGCGCTTGGGTACGCCGCCGACGAGGTAGCCGGTCTTCAGGTCGGCCATCATGTCCGCTGCGCAGGTGATCGCCACGCACAGCGCAGCGCCGATCAGCACGGCACCGAGCACACCGCCAGGCCCCGCGAGGATGAGCACGAGAACCACCGTCAGCAGGGCCATGCCCGAGATCGGCGACCAGTCGGTCATGCCCGTGCACTGCGCGATGATGATGCCGGCGAACCAGATCCAAACCGCGCCGACGATCGCGATGATGCCCGCCCGCAGGTGAGAGTTCATGCCCGAGAGCAAACCCGGCTTGTTGGCAGAGAACGGCTCGGCCACGGTCTCCTGCACCGCCGGTTCGGCGGCCTCAAACGAAGCGCGGGCTTCCTCGTCGGCGAAGGCCAGCACATAGCCGTTGTACTCGGTGGTGTAGTCGTCGGTCTCGACGATCCGCTCGGTGACGGGGCAAACGGAGTTGATCGGCTGGTTGCCGGTGAAGTCCGCCGCGACAAAGAGGATCAGGAGCGCCCCCGCGACGGCGGCGCCGAGGACCTTCAGGCCAAGCTCATCCCCGCCCCCTGTGACCTTGGCCTTGCTCGCCGCGGCGATGGATTTGAACGCCTCCCGGATCGCCGGCAGCGACGCGAGAACGCCCATGAGCGCGCCGCCCAGCAGCAGACCGATGCCCAGCGGGCGGTTGATGCTCGAGAAGCCGTACCCCGGCGCGCCCGCGGCATCGACGGTTTCGGGCATCCAGCCCATGGCGAAGACGATGGGGTTGAGCACGACATACGCGAGGATGCCGCCGGCGAGCACGAGAAGGCCGGCTTTGCCGGTCAGGTAGCCCGCGCCGATGGCGAAGGGCGCGATCGCGAAGAGCAGTTCCATCTGCATCGGCAGGCCGAGGATTCGGCCGACATCGACGGTGTCGTCGGTCACGATCAGGTCCGGGATGCCGTTGCGGTCCTTGTCGGCCCGCTCGGTCAGGATCGGCGCGGTGTTGCCGGGCCCGTTGAACGCGTAATCGATCTCGCCCGCCTCGTCGCCGGTCTTCGCGGTCGCGGGCATGCGGATCTGCAAGTCGGCGTAGCCGAACATCGGGTCCGCCGCCCAGCCGAGGTTGACATCGCGCAGGTCATCGAAGTCCGCATCGCCCCGATCGATCTGGTACGACCGTACGGCCAGTTCGAGCGGGTAATCGGTGAGCCGGGAGCGGTCGGACGGGTCTTCAAGGGTGTTCTGGAGCGTGGCTACGGCGATCTTCTTCGCGCCGGCGACCCGGTGCTCGAGATCGCGCACGCGCTCCCGCCGCTCGGCCCGCTGCTCGGGCGTCAGCCCCGCCCGCTTCTCGGGGCTGTTGGCCTCCTTGGCCTCGATGAGTTCGGCGTTGAGCCGCCCGTGATCCAGGATTTCCTGTGGGATCGATTCGGTCTCGATCCACGAGGCGATCTGCTGCGTGAGGAGCAGGTCGGCGCGGCTGATCCGCTCCTGCTCGACCAGCGTCTGCAGGTCGTTCACATCGGCCGGGCTTCGGAGCTGGGGCAGCTGTGCGGGCAGGCCGATGAGCATGGCGACGATGATGCCGACCGCGAGGACGATCGCCTTCTTCGGACCGGCTCCGGGTGATTTGAGGATCGCCGCGACCGCTGTGGCCGACGGGAAGCGCAGCCGCTCGATGTCGAGCATCTGCTTGCGCAAAGGAATGATGAACGCCCCGCCCAGGACCGCGCCGCAGACGCATGCCAGCGTGAGCAGCCAGAAATCGATCCCATCGAGCGAGAGCTGGAAGCCCAGCAGAATCAGCACCGGGACCGTGAAGATCACGCCGGAGTTGGGGGTGTTCACCGCCGAGGCGATGGTCTGGACGATGTTGGTCTCGAGGATCGTGCCCTTGCGCAGCACGCCCCGGAGGATGCCGAAGCCGATGACCGCCGCGATGGCCGAGCCGCCGATCGTGAAACCGATCTTGAGGCCCGCGTAGGTGATCGCTGCGTTCATCACCGCGCCGATCAACAGGCCGAGAAGGATCGCGGCGAGCGTCACCTCGCGGTAATTAGGCTGGCTGGGGATCGGGTCCGGCGAACCGGATGCCTGGCCCGTGCGCGAGTCGTCGGGCATGCCCGGGGTGGTGGGCTCTTCCATGCGGGTCGTTCCTCCGGCGAGCGTGGGGGATCACTCAGCCGGCACATGGTGACGGCTGGAGGCCGGGGTGACAAGTGAACCCTGTGTTCAGGCACCGCGAATTGTGGGCAACGATCCCCGCCGCTCAGCCGGCCTTGCGGGCCTTGGGAGCCGGGGCGGGCGCATCCTCAGAGGCTTCATCCTCCTCGGGATGCTGCTCGACGCTGTCCGGTCCCATAGCGGCGATCCGGTCGGCCAGATCCCCGATGAAACTGACACGGATGCCGAAGTTCTCCCCGACCTTCACGGCGTTGCCGGATCCGATCACCTTGTTGTTGATCAGGATTTCCAGCTCTTCTTCGGAGGTCTTCGGGAGCTCAATGATCGAGCCGGGCGTGAGATCCAGCACCTCTCCGAGGGTCATCTGCCGCTCGGCGAGCTGGACGAGCAGGGGGACTTCGATGCGGAGAATCTGTTCAACCGAGCGCTTCATGCAGACACTATCGGCAGAATCACGCCGCAGACCGAAACCGGGGGATTTCCCCGCTCAGCCCTCGAAGCGGCCGAACAGCAGCGAGACATTGTGCCCGCCGAAGCCGAAGGTGTTGTTGAGGGCGTAGCGGACCCTGGCCTGGCGCGATTCGCCCGGCACAAAGTCCATATCGAACTCCTCGTCGGGGTTCTCGCAGTTGATGGTTGGGGTCACCACGCCTTCCCGGAGGGCCCCGATCACGGCGATGGACTCCACGCCGCCCGATGCCCCGAGGCAGTGGCCGATCATCGACTTGGTCGAGGACATGAGCAGCTTGCCGCCCTTGGATTTGCGGGCGTGATCACCGAACAGCGCGGTCGCCGCGGCGACTTCGGCGGCGTCCCCGAGCGGGGTCGATGTGCCGTGGGCGTTGAGGTAGTCGATGTCGGTGGGGTTGAGCCGTGCATCGCGGATGGCGAGATCCATGGCGCGCATCGCGCCGCCGCCCTTCGGATCGGGCGCGGTGATGTGGCCGGCATCGGAGGATGCGCCGTAGCCGAGGATCTCGCAGAGGATCTCGGCTCCGCGGGCTTTGGCGTGGCTGAGCGTTTCCATGACCAGCACCGCCGCGCCTTCGGACAGCACGAATCCGTCGCGGTCCTTGTCGAACGGGCGGGAGGCCCTGGTCGGCTCGTCGTTGCGGGTCGAGAGCGCCCGCATGTTCGTGAAGGCGCCGACGCAGAGGGGGGAGATGGCGGCTTCGGACCCGCCCGCGAGCATGACATCGGCCTCGCCCCGCTGCATGAGCTTGAAGGCATCGCCGATCGAATGGCCGGAGGAGGCGCAGGCGGTGGTATGGGAGTCTGAGGGGCCCTTGAGGCCGAAGCGGATCGAGATATCGCCGGAGGCGGCGTTGGCCATCAGGCGGGGAACGGTGAACGGGGACAAACGGCCCGGCCCCTTGTCCCAGAGGATCTTGACGGCTTCTTCGATGGTCTGGATGCCGCCGATGCCCGAGCCGATGATGATGCCGCAGCGGGTCGGGTCGGGGTGGGAAGCGAAATCGATGCCGGACTGGGCCACGGCCTCGTTGGCGGCGGCGATCGCGAACTGGCAGAACCGGTCGAGCCGCTTGGCCTCGCGCCCGTTCATGTGGACGGAGGGGTCCCAGTCGCGGACCTCGCCGGCGATCTTGACATCCCACTGCTCGGGAGGCCAGTTGTCGAAGTACGACCCCGTGATCGGAGTGATCCCGCTCTTGCCCTCGCGCATGGCAGCCCAGGTGTCCGGGGCGTTGTGCGCGAGGTTGGTGATCGCACCGATGCCGGTGACCACAACGCGTTCGGGGGTTCGGTCGGGGGTGTTCATCGGAGGATCAGACCTTCTATGGAGCAGGCGGGGCTTTGGGAGGGTTCGCTCGGATCACCGGCGGGGTGCCAGACGGTACGCTCAGAATACACAGCACGGACCGCGAAGGGCGGCCCGCTGAGTGGGTGAGACTTCGCTGCACGAGCCTCGGAAGCGATCAGGAACATCGAAACCGGCTTCAGCCGGTGGCGATGCCCTTTTCCTGACAGATGAACTCGATGGCCTGGCCGACGGTCTTGATCTGCTCGGCCTTGTCATCGGGGATGGAAGTGTCGAAGTTGTCTTCGAATTCCATGACCAGTTCGACGGTATCGAGACTGTCGGCGTTCAGATCGTTCACGAAGCTCGTCTCGCGGGTGATTTCCGAGCGATCAACGCCCATCTGCTCAGCGACGATATCGATGACCTTTGATTCAACTTCTGATTCAACCACGAGTGAACTCTCCAGACTGTCTCGTAGCACTCCTCGCAGCCAGATCGCGACGCCGCGGTCCTGGGCGAGGGAGCAGTGGGGGTGAATATAGCGATGATGTGTGGGTTCTGCCAATAAAAAAGCCGGGCGGGGGTCGCGATCGGGGCTGTACAGCCCCTGGCGGTCAGCACATGGTCAGTCCGCCGTCGACGCAGATGGTCTGGCCGGTCAAAAAACCGGCGTCATCGGACGAGACATAGGCCACCGCTGCGGCGATATCCTCGGGTTGCCCCAGCCGACGCAGGGCCATGCCCTCCAGAATCCGGGATTTGATCTCGTCGCCCAGCACAGCGGTCATGTCCGTCTCGATGAAGCCGGGGGCGATCGCGTTGGCGGTGATGGCCTTGCCCCCCAGTTCGCGGGCCAGCGTCTTGGTCAGGCCGATCAGCCCGGCCTTGGCGGCGGCGTAGTTGGCCTGCCCGGCGTTGCCCACGACCCCGGAGGTCGAGGCGATGTTCACGATCCGGCCGAACTTGTTGCGCATCATCGAGCGGGCGGCCGTCCGGGCCACCACGAACGCCGAGAGCAGGTTCACACGCAGGACCTCCATGAAGTCCTCATCGCTCATGCGCAGCGCAAGGTTGTCGCGCGTGATGCCGGCGTTGTTCACGATGATGTCCAGGCGGCCTTCGCTCTCGATGACCTTTTCCACACCGCTGGCCAGACCCGCCGAATCCGAGACATCGAGCGTGGTGACCGAAGCCTGCCCCCCGGCCTGGCGGATCTGGTCGGCGACCTCGTTGAGCGCACCCTCGCTGCGAGAGGCGAGGACGACCTTGCGTCCATCAGCGGCAAGGCGGAGCGCGATGGCTTTGCCGATACCCCGGCTGGCTCCGGTGACGAGCGCGACGCGGGTGGGAGAGTTGCAGTCGGTCATATGGTTCTCGCTTGAGAATAGATCAGCCCCGCCCGCATCCGCAGGCGAAGCCGAGCGTGTGTTGATTCAGTGGGTTCAGCCGCCGAACGGTGAGGCGGGACCTGACGGGGAAGACGGTGTTGACGGCGTGGAGGGGGGCAAGCTGAAGTCGTCCCCGTCGCTGGTGGGCATCTCGAAGTCGTCTTCCATATCGCCGTCGATCTCTTCGTCCGTCCCCGGAGAGATCTGCTGATTGCTCAGCCACAGAGCATCCGTTTCGAACGAGGCATCATCGAGCAGCGCCACCCGCGAAGTCGTACGCGGTGCTACCCCGAGCGGCGAGAACTGCCAGCTCGTGCCGCTGGTCCGGCGGGCCTCCCACGCGGTGAGCGAGGCGGTGGAATCGTTGCCGTAGGCGATGGCGACCTTCGCGAGGGACTCGCCGTCCTCAAGGTTCACGATGCGGACGGCGCGGAGATTCGAAGTGGCCTTCTCCCAGTCGCCGGTCGCGAGGAGGATGTCGTGGAAGAAGCGGTCGTCGGGCGCGAGCATCTCGCCGAAGGCCTGGTGATCGCCCCGAGCCATGGCCGAAGCGAAGTCGGCGATGGCCTGCCCGAGGTCCTCGGACATGGGGGTGTACTTGTCCGGGAACTGAACCTTGAGGTCCATGCTGAGATCCTGAGCGGAATAGGAGGGTCCTCTGGTCACCGGTGGCGGGGGTGGGGCCACCTCTTCCTCTTCGGAGCCGCAACCGACGAGCATGGTTGCGGAACCAGCGGCAAGGACCGCCAGGAGCGGGAGGAGCGCGATTCGGGTGGTGATAGTCATGTGGTCAACTCCCGGGGGGCATCGTGGTTGGTGACTTTGACCGAGCGGTCGATCCGCCGCATCAATCCGGTCAGCACCTTGTTTGGGGCCAGTTCGTGGAACTCGCCGGAGATGTTCTGAGACAGCCAGAGGCAACTCTCGGCCCATCTTACCGGAGAAGTCAACTGATCGACGAGGAGTCGTCGCAGGCGAGAGTCGAAATCTTCCCCAGAATCGGCGGCATGGGGCAGGGCGGTGACATTGGACACCACCGGGCACGCCGGTTCGCGGATGTCGATACCGGATAGCGCCTCGGCAAGCCGGTCCGCCGCGGGCTGCATCAGGGGTGAGTGAAATGCTCCCGCCACAGAGAGTTTCGTGGCCCGCAGGCCTGCATCTGAGGCGGCTTGTACAGCCCGGTCGCACGCATCCGAACTGCCGGAGACGACGATCTGACCCGGTGCATTGAAGTTGGCCGGGACCAGGACTCCGTCGCCCCGGGCGGCGTCGCAGACGCTCGCGGCCTGCTGCTCATCGGCGCCGATCAGGGCGACCATGCCGGAATCGCTGGCTTCGGCGGCGTCCTGCATCGCCCGGCCCCGGAGGGTCACCAGCTCAAGCCCATCCTCGAAGGAGAACGCCCCGGCGAGGTGCAGCGCGGTGTACTCGCCGAGCGAAAGGCCGGCCGCGGCGGCGAGGTCGGAGGGTTTCGCGTCGCCGAACGCCGCTCGGAAACTGGCGATGCCCGCGACATAGAGGGCCGGTTGGGCGATGTCGGTGCGGCTGAGTGACTCTTCGGGGCCTTGGAAACAGAGCGTGGACAGCTTCTCGCCCAGTCGATCGCCGAGGACCTCATCGGCGCGATCGAAGATCCGCGCTGCGTCGGCGGAGGAGTCCGCCCACGCCTTGCCCATGCCGATGGTCTGCGCGCCCTGACCGGGGCAGAGGATGATCAGTCGATTGCTCATGGTGATCCTTTCCGATCTCTGTTCAGAAGCGCCAGAGCGAAGACGACCAGGTCAGCCCGCCCCCGAAGGCGAGCAGCAGCACCAGATCGCCGTCCTTGCACAACCCGGCCTTGCGAGACTCGTCGAGCAGCACGGGGACGGAACCGCCCGAGCAGTTACCCAGCCGATCGATGTTGATGGGCATCTTCTCTTCGGGGATGCCGAAGCGCTCGCGTGCGGATTCGAGCATGCGCAGGTTCGACTGGTGGCAGACGAACAGGTCGATGTCGGCCGCGCTCATCTGGACCTTGTCGAGCGTTTCCTGGATGAGTTGTGGGAACTTGCTGACGGCGAACTTGTAGACGCTGCGCCCGTTCATGCGGAGCGTGCCCATCTTGTATTCGTCGCTCTCGCCCTCGGGGAAGTCGTAGTCCCGCGTGGGGATGTACAGATCGGCCCAGCCCCGGCCGTCGGCGTGCATGACCGAGGTCAGCGTGCCCTTGGTCGGGTCGTCGCACGCACGCAGGACGGCGGCTCCGGCGGCGTCTCCGAAGAGGATCGAAACGGAGCGGTTCGAATAGTCCAGCAGGTTCGACATGATGTCGCAGCCGACCACGCCGACGGTCTTGTAGTTCCCGCCCCGGATCAGGTCGTGGGCGATGTTTGTGCCGTAGACGAACGAGGAACACGCCGCGAGCAGGTCGAAGGCCCCAGCGCCGATCGCGCCGACTTCCGCCGCGACGCGGCACGCCGTCGAGGGGCAGGTCATGGTCCCGGAGACGGTTCCCACGATGACGAGGTCGAGTTCGTTCGCATCGATGCCCGCGTCCTTGATGGCGGCGTCGAGGGCTTTGGCGCACATGCCCGTGGTGGTCTCGCCCTTTGCCGGATCGGCGATCCGGCGCTCACGGATCCCGGTGCGCTGGCGGATCCACTCGTCGGAGGTGTCCATGTACTGCTTCAGGTCATCGTTGGTCATGACCTTGTCGGGGATCGCGCGTCCGGTTCCGATGATCTCGACCCCGATCATGGGATGGGCCAGGGGTTGGTGGGCGGGGTTGTTCTTGTTCATGGGACCTCGGCGCTGCCGCAACTGTGTCGAATCAAAAATCGCCCTCTGAAGGGTTCGAACGCGGATAGTACGCGTTGGGGGCCGGGGATGTGCGGTGGCCACGGGTTCAGACCGTGGCGGCGTGCTCGTCGATCGCGGAAACGCGCTCGATGATGGCGTCGTTCACGCCAGAGGCGACGAACTCCCGGGCGGCCCGGACCGCGGCCCGAATGGTTCGGGCTTCCGACGAGCCGTGGCAGATGATGCACGCGCCGTTGACGCCCAGAAGCGGGGCCCCGCCGTACTCGTGGTAGTCGTTCTTCTTCATGAGCGACTCGACGACGGGCTGCAGCTTCATCGCGAGGTCGGGGTCGGCCTCGAACACCTCGTGGGCGATGGCCTTGAAGAGCGACTTCGCGAAGCCCTCAGCGAGTTTGAGCATCGTGTTGCCGACAAAGCCGTCGGTCACGATGACATCCGCGCCGCCCTCGAAGACCTCGCGCCCCTCGATGTAGCCGGTGTAGTTCAGATCGTGGATGCCGCGGATCATGTCGCGGACCGATTTGACCATGACCGTGCCTTTGGCCTCTTCGGAGCCGATGTTCAGCAGCGCCACACGAGGCGAGTCGATGCCGAGCACTCGCTTGGCGTAGATCTCGGCCATGATCGCGTACTGGGCGAGGTGGGTATCGCGCGGCTCGGGGTTCGCGCCGACATCGCAGATGATCACCGGGCCGTGGAAAGTCGGGATAGCGGTGGCGATGCCGGGGCGGTGCACGCCGGGGAGGCGGCGCATGTACATCGTCGCGGCGGAGACGCACGCACCGGTGTTGCCCGCCGAGATCACCACATCGACGGGGTTGTCGCTGTGACGCTTCGACGCGAGGTGCATCATCTGCACGATGGACGAATCGGGTTTCGAGCGCACGGCGTCGACCGGCGATTCGTCCATGCCGATCGCCTGAGACGCGTGGTGCACGATCAAGCGAGGATCGGTGATGCCGCGCTCGTTGATGTGCTCCGAAATGATGGATTGGTCACCGACGAGAACAAGCTGGTCCTGCTCATCGAGCAGTTCCAGCGCGTCGATCGCACCCTTGATGATCACATCCGGGGCGTGGTCGCCCCCCATGGCGTCGATGGCAATACGCATCGAGCAGATTCCCTGGAGAATGCGGAAGTTGGAGTGAGAGCGATGGGCTTCTGCGTTCAGCGTCAGCCGGGAGAATTAGCGGTCGACGCCGATGCCGTGCTTGCGAACGGTGATCTTCAGGCCCGGGCGGACATAGCCCGACTCGGTGCACGCGCGGTGGTGCTGCTTGGGCAGCGCCGTCAGCGGGCAGGTGCCGGGAACATCGTTGGTCAGCGCGAGGTGGCTGCGACGACGACGGGTGCGGCCGTAGGAAATTCTATGAGTCGGGTGCATATCAACCTCGCGAGGGGGCAGAACGCCGGACGCCGGTGTCGGCCGGGGTGGTCGGCTGGAAGAACATTCGGGGGACAGAACATCACGCTCAGGGTGCCTTGACCCCGATTCAGGAGGAGGAGTGTACCGCCGTGTGAAGGGGGGGTCAATCTGTCTTGCCGGGGAGCGCAGAGCCCGATATACTCCGCCCCAGCGGCGGAAAAGACCCCGCCGCGACAATCTGGCCTCCCTAGCTCAATCGGTAGAGCAGCTGACTCTTAATCAGCGGGTTTCAGGTTCGAGTCCTGAGGGGGGTACTGCCCGCAAGCCCCGGCGCGTCCGGGGCTTGTTTGGTTCTGGGGGTCCTCGGCTTCACCGCCCCGCCCGTCGCTCCAGCGAGTCCAGCAGCTCGCAGATCGCGACCAGGCCGAGACTCGTCGCGTCCACGGAGATGGTCTGCTCCCACAGCGAGAGCCGCAGCCCACCGATGGCCCGCTCGGGAACGGGGTACATGTGGCCATGGGCCTCGCTCGCGCTGAGCTGCATCACGAACCGCATCGATCGCAGCAGCGGGTTGAGCTGGGCGAACAGTTCCTCGTTATCGGTCAGCCGTGAATCCCCGAGCATGGTCGAGGCGATCGCGATGGGTCGAAGCGATTGCCAGGTCGGGAGCTGCGTGGATCCGCGAGAGAACACGATGCCGCCGACGAAATCCGCGTCCTCCGCGCCCGCAGAAATCGGGTCGATCTGGAATTCCCAGATCAGGTCGCGCATTTCCCGCAGGGCGATCGAAGAGGGAACAGTTTCTTTGCCCTCAGCGAGTTCGAGCTCGGCCCAGCCCAGCCACGGCATCGCGGCGACGAGCTGCGGGGTAGGGAGACTGCGGAACTGCTCGCGCACTTCCGACTGGGCGTATTCGAGAGCGGCTTGCGATCGTTCGTCTTCGAGATATTCTGCGGCGAGGGCCATCGCGTAGGCGCACAGCGCGCTCGCGCCCGACCGTCTCAACTCGGTGGCCGATCGGTCGGTGAGCAGGGTGTCCACGGCTTCTTCGGCGAATCGCGAGAGGCGGTTGGCCTCGCCTTGTCCGAGATCCGCGGGTGCGGACTGCAGTTCCGCCCACGCCAACAGCCATGTTGCCAGAGCCATCGGATCCGCGCGCGGGTCTGTTTCTTCTCCCGCGACCACGGTCAACTGCTGAAGCAGGCCCGCGGCGTAGCGCGAAGCGTGGCGCGCCCGAGCCGGCGCGGTCGTGCTCGAGTTCGCGTAACGGGCCAGCGCGAACGCCGCCGTCGCCTGCGAGCGGGGCGGCGCGAGGTACGGGTCGTACCGATCGGCGCTGGCACGGTAATCACCGAGCATGCCGAAGGGCTCCTCGCCGGGCCATTCCAGGCGGATGATGTGCTCGGCGGCTTCGTCGGCCGCGCTGCGCAGGTTGGCCGTGGTCACCGCCGCCTCGCCGACAAGACGGCCACCACGAACGAGGAAAGTGGGGGGCATGCCGGACTTGGTCTGCGCCAGATGCACCACATCGAACCGGTAGAGCGCGACCTCATCGGACTGGCGGATGATCGGCAGGTTGACCGGGGGCAGGCCGAGGCGTGTCGTGGCCAGTCGCAGCGCGCGCTCGCCGGGGTCGAAGCCGGCTTCTGCGGTGCTGGGGAAACTCAGGATGGTTCCGGGGAACACGCCGGCGAATGCAGCACCGCTCCGTGCCGCTGCGCCCTGCCGTCCGGGGTTGATCAGCGCCGCCGCGGCGGAGTAGGTCTCGGCGGGTAGCGGAACGAGTTCCCCCGCGAGTTGAAGGTCGATCGTCATGCGCTGCAGACGCTCGCGCAGCCGATCCTCATACAGAGCGTCGTTCGGAAGGCCGTCGGCCAGGCGCGGGAACGCACTCTCCCACGCCGAGGTCGCCGCCTGCCAGACGGTGGTCCCGTCCTCGCCGATGATCTCGGCGCGTCCGATGACCTGGCCCGATAACCGCAGCACGATCGCCGCGCCTCCGCACTGCTCGGGGTCGATGCGCCGGAGTTCGCGATCATCACTGCGTGCGGGCAGCGCATTGTTTCGCAGCCAGGCCTCGACCTGCTGATATACTTCGAACGCGCTCTCGTCGCTCGGCCGATCGGCCGCGACCAGTGGGCGCGGGGTCACGCTGATCGCCAGCAGGCACAGCAGGACACCGATCGATCGTGCGGGTTGAAGCCCGCACGCGGCAGCCGAACGGATGCGCTGCCGCCATCTTCCAACGGCACAGGAGGCCAAAGCACCACGCGGGGTGTTGCGTTTGTGCAACGCGCGGTTCAAACCGAACCCGAGCAATCGGGAGCTATCGGACGCCGAAGCGGCGTTTGTGGCTGAAAAACCGGCTTCGGAGCTGGATGCTCCCTTCCGGCACGGGCTTTGAACTGTGTATGGCGACAAGCGAAGACCCGTCTGAAAGGTGTTCAAAATGGCTGTTGTCAATGCTGCTGGAATGGTGTTCAACCTCAACGAAAACCGCAAGCGCATCCTCCTGCTTACCGCTCTCGCGTTCCTCACGATGATGTGAACCGTTCGGGCCAGCGAAAAGCTCTCATCGGACGCGCAACCGGCGCTGTCGTTCTCGGACTCCGTATCGTACACCCATCAATGAAAAAGCCCGGATCGCTCCGGGCTTCGTCCTGCTTTTGACTCAGCAATCGGGTCAGAACTGGATCTTGTCGGATCCCATCGCGCCGTGGTCGTCCATGCCGCCACGGGTGGGGACGCCCGACTGGGTCTTTGCCTCTTCGCGCTCGGCACGGGCCTCCTCGGCAGCGCCCCACTGGGCACGCTTCAGCGACAGACCGATCTTGCGATCGGAGATGTCCACGCGGAGGATCTTCACATCCACTTCCTCACCGGCCTGCACGACATCGTGCGGGTTCTCGACCTTCTGGTCGGCGAGTTCGGAGATGTGCAGCAGGCCCTCGAGATCGTCTTCCAGTTCGACGAAGACGCCGAAGTTGGTGATCTTGGTGATCTTGCCGCGAACGACCATGCCCGGCTTGTAGGCGCTGGGGATGGCCTCGACCCAGGGGTCTTCGGAGAGCTGCTTGACGCCGAGGGCGACGCGCTGCTTCTCCTGGTCCACTTCGAGCACCACGCACTGCACGGTGTCGCCCTTTTGGTAGACCTCGTTGGGGTGCGAGACCTTCTTGGTCCAACTGATGTCCGAGACATGCAGCAGGCCGTCGATGCCGGGCTCGATCTCGATGAACGCGCCGTAGTTCGCGAGGTTGCGAACGGTGCCCTCGATGACGGTTCCGGGGGGGTACTTCTCGGCGACGAGTTCCCAGGGGTTGACCTCGGTCTGCTTCATACCGAGCGAGATCTCCTGCTTGTTCTTGTCGATGTCGAGCACGACCACTTCGACCTCTTCGCCCACATTGACCATCTCAGAGGGATGGTTGATGCGCCGGGTCCAGGACATCTCGGAGATGTGCACGAGTCCTTCGATGCCGTCTTCCAGACGCACGAACGCGCCGTAGGACATGAGGTTGACCACCTCGCCCTTGACGCGAGAGTTGATCGGGTACTTGCCCTCGATCTCTTCCCACGGCGAAGCTTCCTTCTGCTTCAGGCCGAGCGCGATCTTCTCCTTGTCGTAGTCGATGTTGAGGATCTTGACCTCGACCTCGTCGTCGATGCGCAGCATCTCGGACGGGTGGTTGATCCGGCCCCACGACATGTCGGTGATGTGCAGCAGGCCGTCGATGCCGCCGAGGTCGATGAACGCGCCGAAATCGGCGATGTTCTTGACGACGCCCTTGGCGATATCGCCCTCGTTGATTCGCTCGAGCAGACGCTTCTTGGAGGCCTCGCGCTCGGTCTCGATGAGCTTGCGACGCGAGATCACGATGTTCCGGCGCTCTTCGTCGATCTTCAGGATCTCGGCGCGAACCTCGCGCCCGATGAACTCGCGGATGTCGCCGGGGCGGCGGATGTCCACCTGCGAAGCGGGCAGGAAGACCGGAACGCCGATGTCGACGAGCAGGCCGCCCTTGATCTGGCGCATGACCTTGCCCTGCACCACATCGCCTTCCTTGGTGGTCTCGATGATCCGGCGCCAGTTGATCAGGCGATCGGCCTTGCGCTTCGAGAGCTGGATCAGGCCCGACTCGCCCTCGAGGTCTTCGAGGAGCACCTGCACCTCGTCGCCGGGCTTGACGGCAGCGATGTCGTCGAACTCGTTCTTGTTGATCAGGCCCTCGGACTTCAGGCCCACATCGATGACCACATCGTCACCGGCCATGCCGATCACGCGTCCGGTCAGGATCTGGTCGCTCTTGAGCTCACCGAGCGCATCGGTCAGCAGCGAATCCATATCGCCCTCGGCAACGGTCTCGCCGTACGCGTCCAGAAGAAGGTCGCGGGTTTCATCCTCAGCGATACCAAGCGAAGCGATCAGGTTCTCGTCGATCATGTGCAATAGGCCCGTTCGCGCTCCGGCCCGAGCACGACCTGCGGCGGAGACCCCATTCATCAGAGGGGTCGGATGCCGCACCCGACGCGAGCCGCGCCGGGGTTCGTACAGTCTCAAGGCGCCTCGATTGTGAGGTGCACCAGTGCGCAACGCGCGCACGCGGCCCCGGCCGGCCAGACCGGGCGATCGCGGAGTGTACCGCAAAACCCAGCAAGTTGCGAACAAATCCCCCGAACCGGCTCAGCCCGAGTCGACCTCGCCCGACAGGATCCTGCGATGCGGGTTGGCAAGCGGATAATTATCCATATTGGCAGGGGAAAACAGGGCCAGGCCATCCTCCGCCGTGAGCCGAGCCGCGTCCGTGTCGGTCAGTACCCCCCGCAGTCGGTGGACCCGGAACACCACCTCCCGATGGCTGGTGATATGCGTGAAATCCGCGATCCGCTGGGTGCTGCCGGTCAGTTCCAGACGCCTCAGAACCCCGCCCGGCCCCGGCTGGCGAGCCGTTGATTCTGCCGTGGGGGCCTGCCACATCGAGGCCCAGAGCCCATCCGCAGCCCTCCGCTCCGCGAGCACTCGGCCCGAAGTGTCCCGCACCACAAGCGCCGTGTGGTACACCCGCGACCGGGCTGCTGGCTTCTTCGGTGCTGGAACCCGGTCCTGGATGCCCCGCCGTTCCGCCTCGCAGTACCGCCTCAGGGGGCACGCGTCGCAGCGGGGGGCCTTCGGCGTGCAGACCAACGCGCCCAGTTCCATCAGCCCCTCGTTGGTCAGCGATGGCGAGGTCGCTTCCTCGGCGATCCTCGCCGCGTCCTCCCAGTTCTCCTTCACCGTCGCCGCATCGGTCGGCGGGCGCTCATCGCCTCGAAGGCGCATCAGCACGCGGCTGACATTCCCGTCCACCAGCGGGGCCGGTTCGTCGAACACGATCGAGGCAATCGCCCCGGCCGTGTACCGGCCAATCCCAGTGATACTCAGCAGCGATTCGACATCCCCCGGCACGACACCGCCGAATCGCTCAACGATGTCCTTGGCCGCGCCGTGCAGAAGCCGTGCACGCCGGTAATACCCCAGCCCCGACCACGCCGCGAGCACTTCCTGCTCATCGGCCCGCGCGAGCGCATGCACCGTCGGGAACCGTTCCATGAACGGCTCGAACTTCTCGAGCACGCGGCTGACCTGCGTCTGTTGCAGCATCAGCTCGCTCACCAGCGACCGGTACGCATCGCGACGGCCCGTGTGCGACTCCGCATGACGCCACGGCAGGTCCCTCGCGTTCGAGCCGAACCAAACGCGCAGGCCCTCGGCGATCGCTTCGTGTTCGTCGATCGGTCGGCTCACGGGTCCGGCAACTCCCGGACCGCCCGCTTCAGGGCCGGCTTGAGCGTCGACCATTTGGTTTCATCAAGTTTGTTCACGCTGATCCAGTCGCCGTTGATCAGGATGTTGCGGATTCCGCCGATCGCGAAGAGCGGTCCCGCCACGGGGTCGTCGCCAGCGTCCTCGGCCTTCAGATAACTTCGCGGCCGGTCACTCGCCGGTCGATCAAGAATGCACTTGATCGCGTTCGGGTTCGGGGTGGATTCGAAGCGGACGATCTTCATGCCAGGTGGTGCTCCCGGGGCGGCATGACACCGCAGAATGGCATTCGTACCCCCTAAAATCGCGGGAATCCAGCCGCGGGACCGATATACTCGGATCGGACAGGCGGCTGCAGCTCGCCTCTGCCTCCCGCGTTTTGATCGCCGTTCTCCGGAGCATACCCTTGATCCCCAGCGCAGTGCGACAACTGCTCGATCGCCTGCTCGATTACGACCTCTGGGAGGTTGTCATCGAGCTGGCGATCATCTGGGTGCTTGTCTACTTCGGGTACCGCTTCGTCAAGGGCACGCGCGCAGCCGGCGCTTTCAAAGGCGTGCTCGTCCTGCTGATCATCTCGTCGCTCGGCTTCCGTTTGCTCGAGCAGAGCGGCGTGCTCCCCCGGCTGTCCTCGCTCTACGACAAGCTCCTCGGCCTCGGTGCCTTCGCCCTCCTGGTGATCTTCCAGCCCGAGCTCCGTCGGGCGCTCATCCGCCTCGGCGAAAACCCCTTCTTCCGCGGGGCAGCCACCGAGGTCCGCCCCGTCGTCGATGCCATCGTCGAGGCCACCACCTTCCTCAGCAAGAGCAAGTTCGGCGCGATCATCGCCATCGAGCGCAGCGTCGGCCTGCGCGAGATGGCCGACAGCGGCGTCGCCCTCAACTCCGAAATCTCCTCCAAACTCCTCACCACGATCTTCCACCCCAACACCGCCCTGCACGACATGGGTGTGGTCATCCGGGGCCGCAGGATCGTCGCCGCGGGCGTGCAGTTCCCCCTCGCCGAGCCGGGTGAGATGAAGGACCCGCACCTCGGCACGCGCCACCGCGCCGCCGTCGGCCTCGCCAAGGTCTCCGACGCGATCATCGTCGTCGTCAGCGAAGAGACCGGCGCTGTCAGCATCGCCGACGGGCTCGAACTCAAGCGATGGCTCAATCCCGAAGACCTGCGCGAGGAACTGATCACGCGGTTGGCCCGGAGCACCCCGCGACCGGACACCTCCGGTCCCGATGCCGATACCTCCTCCAACGGCCACGACGAAACGCTCGGCTCCGTTGAAGAATCGCAGCCCAAGCCGTCCCGATCGACCCGCACCGATCGCAAGCCCGAACCCCGCCAGCCCGAGCAGGAGCGCAGCCATGGCTGAGCGCGTGCGCATGATCGTCATCGTCAGCATCGTCACCGCCGTCGTGTGGCTCTTCGCCGAGGGCGAATCCCTCACCACCCGCACCGAGTCCGTCCGCGTGCAGTTCGTCGCCGACGAGGGCGACCGAGATGAGATCCGCGTGCGCGTCGCCGATGGATTCCAGGGCACCGCCACCCTTGAACTCACCGGCTCGCAGGTCGGTATCGAGGCCGCCCGACGAGCGCTCGGCACGGTCATCGAGTTCACGCCCGCCGATCTCGGCTTCCCCATCGCCGACGGCGTCTACCAGGTCGACCTCGCCTCGGCGATCGCCGGCAGCGACCTGATGACCGGCATCGGCGTGAAGGTCACCGCGGCGACACCCGCTCGCATATCCATCGAATACACCCTGCTCGAAACCATCCAAGTCGATGTCGATCCCATCGTCATCGGGCCGGACCTCGCCGGCGAACCGACCGTCGAGCCGGCCCGCGCGAGGGTGAGAATCCCCGCCGCCCTGAGTCAGCCCGAGCGCGACAATATCCGAGTGATCGCGCGAGTCCCCGAATCGCAACTCGAAGCGGTCCAGGAGGGCGTGCAGCTCAGCCGCACCGTAAACCTCGCGCTCGATGACGCCAGCCGGCTCCTCCGCGATGTCGAACTGCTCTCGTCGAGCCGGGTGACCGTCCGCTTCACCGTCGAGAGCACCGCCGTCGAGCGGGACCTTTCCTCGGTCCCCGTCTGGATCGTCGTCCCCCCCTCGCTCAGCGAACAGTGGTCGGTCCAGCTCGATACCAACCAGACCGTCCTCCGAGCCAGAATCCGCGGCCCGCGCGAGGCCGTCGCCAGGATCTCCAGCAGCGAAACCCCGCTCATCGCCGTCGTTTCGCTCGACGCGAACGAAATGCTCAGCCGCATCGGTTCCAAGGAACTCGCATGGTTCATCCGGCACAACGGCCAGCTCCGACCGCTGCCATCGAGCGTCGAGGTCATCGATGCCGAACGCACCGTGGTGAATCTCTCGATCACCGAGCGCCAAACGCCCTGATCGCTCACCGGGCGGTCACGCCCGCCCCGAGCGAACGCACCCCCGCGCTCCACCGCTCGAAATCCGCAGCCGTGTCCACCGATCCCCCTCGCCCCAGAGCCAGTGCCCGCTCGATCGCGCGCACGGCCTTCAGCCCCGGTTCCCCGGCCTCGACGCAGATCACACGCGGGTATTCAGCGATCAGATCGCCCACCGCTTCCGTGACCACGCGGTCCGTGCGAAGAACCGCCGCGATCCCCCGCGAGCCCACCCATCCCAGCTCGCTGCGAAGCTGCACCGCCGCCCGCTCGGCCAGCTCTTCAGGTCGCTCCGGCGGGAGATACGCCACGAGATCGGTGATCCCCAGCACCTGAGGCAGCTCGCAATCCGCGACAATCGATCGCCACGCGTGGTCGTGCCGCTCCACGAAACGCAGCGCTCGATCCAGCGACACCGCGCTCGTCGGCACCAGCGTCACAAGCGGCACACCGGCGAGCGAAAGCACCCCGGCCAGATACGCGAACGCGAACGCGTCCACGCTACCGCTCGCACCGCCCAGCGCCACCAGCAGCGTCTCGTTCTCCCCGATGCCCAGCTCCGCCCGAGTGATCCCCGCTTCATGGCGCTCCGCATCCGGTACCGCAGGCGGACTCAGCAGATGGTCGGGGATCGCGATCACCTCGCCGATACAGCTCATCGCGTGCGCCGCCACGCTCCTCGCCCGCTCCGACCACGCAATCGCGCAACCCACTTCAACCCCCGCTCCGCGCAGACCCCGCCGCAGCGCGAGAGCGCCCGATCGAGCCGACCAGGTCGGCGCACTCACACACGCCACCACATCGAGCCCCGGCGTCCGCTCCGCGGCTTGCTCGCCCAGACGCTCCGATCCGAGTATCGCGACCGGCTCGCCCGCCGCGCGCAGCGCACGCAGCACCGGCCATCCGAACAGCGGACACGATGCGTCGAGCAGATGCAGTCGATCAAGCGTTCTGGCCATGTCGCTCCGCACCCGCCCCATGTTCAGTTCGTGAGATCGCGATCGAGCTCGTACTCGAAGAACATCCGCGCCAGCCGCAGACCAACGCCCGCCGCCAGCTCTCGCTCGACGGCCGATCGCTCGGCCAGACTCATGCTCTGCAGCGGCGAGGTCTTCGGCGGCAGCGAAGTCCGAAGCGCGTGCGAGCCCTCGCCCATCGGGAACAGCTTCGCATTCGTCACCGCATCGAAAATCATCACATTCGCTGTACACAAGGGATGCACCGAAACACGGTCCCGGGTGATCACGAACGCATCGAAGCTGATGTAGATCACCACTTCCGCGCCGATCCTCCGTCCGACTTCCACCACCGACAGCGGCTCATCCGGCGTTTCCCGTGCCGCCACCCGCATCGCCGCCCGATGGTCGATCATGTTTCCCGGCGCGATCAACCCGCTGTCCAGCAGCGTCCGCTCCGTCACCGTCGCGATGTCCGAGCGCAGCGATCGCTTGGGCAGCTTGTTGTGCCGGTCGTCCACGAAGATCACCGTCGGCCTCGCCGGGTCCAGCTCGTAGGTCGCCGGAACCTTCGGCGGCCCCTGCACCACCATCGCCACCGGCGCAACGACATTGCACCCGCCCAGCAGCCCCGCCAGAGCGAACCACGCACCCATCATCAGAATCGTAAAGCGCAAGGGCATCCTCTCCGCAGCTCAGTACCGAATCCGGTTCGGTTCCTCGTGATCGAAAAACAGCCACGACACGCGGTTGGCAAACCGATCTTTCAGCGACGCCTCCACATGCGCCTCCGTGAAGTCCGCCGCCGTGTACCCCCCGTCGTCCGGATACCGGATCCGCAGCTCCCGCGTGAACATGAACTCGTTGCCCGCCCCCGATTCCGCCTCCAGCACGCCAACGCGGCTCGAAACCATCCCGTTCCACACATACCGGTTGCCCGGCTCGCGCAGACGAAACTCGTACAGGTCCACAACGATCAGCCGGTCCACCTGGAAATGCTCCAGCAGTTCCTCGTACGACCACGCCGTCCACTGGGGCGTCGTGTACTGAAACTCCAGAACCCGAGGCCCCGGCACGAAACCCGCCGCCAGCACCGCGTCGTTCGACGCCGCCAGCCGGTTCGAGATCGCGTTCGTGAGCGAGCTGACCAGCCGCGGGTACTCGCCCTGGATCGAGCGTGGCGCGGTCACGATCACAGCGTAGGTCTTGTCCTGAAGCCCCTGGTACTCGGCGAACACCAGCGACGAGCCCGTCGCCTCGTAACTCGCCGCCATGCCGCCGATCGCCGCACCGACGACGCACCCGGCCTGCACCG